>JBFGYN010000138.1:0-9414 GCA_041587415.1 Candidatus Competibacterales bacterium
CAGGTACCCCGATGCGCAAGACGGATATTTCTTCGGCGCCGTGGCTCACCAGGCCCATGCCAATCGACTGATTTTTGGCCAGGACGACAGCGTTTCCGGCTGTGCGCAGCTGCAACAGGCCACTGACCTGCTCGCCCGGGGGGCGTCTCTTCCTGGTGATCTGGGTCCGCAAATCAAGGCTCGCGCCCGGGAGGTGGTCGCGTTGCACTCGAGGGAGTGTCGATCATGATCGATTTGCATCGCAATCTCGCATTTCGCCTGCCCATGATGAGGGGCCGGGACGTGGTGGCCGTGCAGCGGCGGCTGCGGAAACTGGGGTTCACGGACGTCGGTCAGCCGGACGGACTTTACGGGCCAGCCACTGAGCGGGCAGTGAAAGCATTCCAAAAAACGCGGGGCTTGAGCGTGGACGGCGTGCTCGGCCCCGTGAGTTTTGGCGAGCTTTTTTCAGCGGCGGAACGCCACGACGCCGGGCGCCGGGGAGTTGAAATGGAATTGGGGCGCCTATCCCAGCCCCACCAACGATTTCCGGGCAGCGTCCGGTGGCACCTGGATACCCGAGGTCTTTGCGTCGACGGCGGCAGTCCGGAGGTCACCGGCGGAGAACCGCTGACCGTGCGCCGGGTCTGGGGCGAGTTTGGCCCGGCGGTGGAGCACTGGTGCTCGCGCTACTCGGTGCCAGTAGAGCTGGTCGTAGCCACCATCTGCACCGAGTCCGGCGGCGACCCGGAAGCTGCGCGAAAAGAACCCGGATTCACGAACGATGCGTCGACTCCCCACCGGGTCTCCGTGGGACTCATGCAGACCCTGATCAGCACCGCGCGGGAGTCCCTCGAGAAGCCTGACGTGGACCGGGCGTGGCTCTTGATTCCCGACAACTCTATCCGGGCCGGCACCAGCTACATCGCAGGTCAGAAACGAAAAACCCTTTTCGACCCGCCCGTCGTGGCCTGCGCCTACAATGCCGGCAGCGTCATCGAGAACGCCGGAGCCGAGAACCGTTGGCGAATGAAACAGTTCCCCATCGGTACCGGCCACCATGCGGACCGGTACGTCAAATGGTTCAACGACTGCTTCAGAGTGTTTTCGGATCGGGCGGCCGCGGGTGACGACGTCCCCGCCCTGAGCTTCTACCGGTTGCTCCGGGAGCGGGCCGCCCAACCCGCCGATGCTGCCTGATCCACAGGGGGCAAACCTTTTATTCTTGTCGTTTACTCGGGCAGATTGTTGGGCTAGGCCCCATCGAGTGTTTCGTCGCAAGGGTGGTTGATGCCGTCGAAGACGGGGACCTCACCGAGTTCGAACGCGTTGACGCCCTCGAGGCAGCCGACATTGAATCCATACCGGTCTGGGTTGGAGCGCTGTTGGTGATGCGTGTAGATGCCACACCGCGAGCAGAAGTAGTGCTTTGCCGTTCTCGTATTGAATTGATATAGGCTGAGAAACTCCTCGCCTGCGACAATCCTCAGGCCATGGAGCGGAACGGACGCCACAATTGCTCCGCGACGACGGCACATCGAGCAATCGCACCGCCCCGGCTCAACGAGCCCATCTGGGAGGTCCACTTCGAACCTTACCGCACCACAGTGGCAAGAGCCTTCGTGTACTGTCTTGATGTCCATAGAATTCACCGAAGATCTGGGCTGGCGGGGCCGTTACGATCGTTAGGATGGAATCCCACGATGGGGCGTGTTGGCCGCCGGCGTGCCACTTCTGAAAATCCCGGCGATTCAGACGCCATTGCAATACCTGTCCACGTGAACATTGGCGTAGTCGGTTTATCACCCTTTGGTTCCGCTGGATAGCCTTCCAAGAATCGGGCGCCCTTTGCACGCACGCGCTCGAAAGCCGCGCGGATCAAACGCTACCATCAGAAAAGGCATTGCAGAACGCTGGCCGTCGTCGCCATCAAATCAGTTGCGCACAAGCTTGCGCGGACGTGTGCATCACGTGATGCGCCGAGCTGAGTCCTTCCATGTTAGGCGCGCCGGCGGCTAATGCTGACGCCGCGACCTTCGCTCGAAGTTGTTGCCGAATCATCCCCGCATTGCGTGTCGGGCAATAATATCCGCGACGCAGCATGTAAGCCGTTTGCCCGTGGGAATGTCCAGGAATTCATTGGGACCGTGTGCGTTTGAGTGCGGACCCAGTACACCGGTGATGAGAAACTGGGCATCGGGGTACTTTTCCCCGAGCATGGCCATGAACGGTATGGTGCCCCCTTCTCCCATGTAGACTGCTCGCTCGCCGAAATAGGCTTGCGATGCCGACTCTGCGGCTTCCTCGAGCCACGGTGAGACAGGTGGTGCGTTCCAGCCGCCGGATGCCTGGTCGCCATGGAAGCGGACGCGCGCTCCGTATGGCGGGTTGCGCTCGAGAATTTCCCGCAGTCCGGCGCTCGCCCGTTCTGGGTCACAGGTGGGTGGCAGCCGAAGGGAGAGCTTGACGGCGGTGAGGGGCCTGCACACGTTGCCCGCGGCGGCCAGAGACGGCAGCCCGTGCGCCCCAGTGACAGCGAGCGCGGGTCGCCAGGTTCGATTCAAGATCAGTTCCACCAGGTCATCGGATACTGGCCCAACACCGGGGAGAAAGGGCAGTTTTCGATACACCTGGTCGTCGAGTACCTGCGCCGCAACGCGCGCTTGCTCGACCCGCTGATCGGGTATTTCCACGTGGAACGAATCGGGGAGTATGCGTCCGCTTTCCGCATCCTCGAGTCGGTCGAGAACTCGCCGCAGCACGCGGAAACTGTCGGCAACCAGGCCGCCAGCATCCCCCGAGTGCACGCCCTCGGAGATGAGTTCCACCGACATGGTGCCGGCCGCGATTCCGCGCAGCGACGTCGTGACCCACAGCTGATCGTAGTTGCCGCATCCGGAATCCAGGCACACGACCAAGTCCGGATTTCCAATCCTCGATTCCAGGGTGTCCAGGTAAAAAGGCAAATCGTAACTTCCGCTCTCCTCGCAGGCTTCGATCAATACGAAGCAGCGTGGGTGTGGCAGGCCTTGGTCCTTGATCGCGCGGATGGCCGTCAGTGAGGCAAACAGGGCATAACCGTCGTCGGCGCCGCCACGGCCGTAGAGACGGGACCCCTTCAAAACGGGCTTCCAAGGGCCTAGATCGTCAGACCAGCCGGTCATTTCCGGCTGCTTGTCCAGGTGGCCATAGAGCAACACGCAGCCGTCGGTGTTACCCGGAATCTCCATCACGATGACGGGGGTCCGGCCCGGCAGCCGAACCACCTCCAAGTCCAGTCCCGAGACCGCCTGTTCCCGGCACCAGTTGGTCATGAGGGTGACGGCGTCTTCCATGTAGCCGTGCTCTGCCCAATCCGGATCGAACATGGGTGATTTGTTCGGGATTGCCACGTACTCGATTAGCTGCGGCACGATTGAATCGTCCCAAGTCTGGTCGACGATCGCGCGAGTCGTTCTCGGCGAGAGGTCCGTCATTCGGTTCTCCTTCAATGTTGGTATACCCATTCCAGAAGTGCGTCCTGAATGGCTTTGCCAGACCCGCGATGGGCCTCGAGGTGATTCACAAGGAGTACCACCGAATAACGCCGGCCGCTCTGGGCGAGGACGTACCCGCCAACCCCGCTCACGTCGTTCAGGCTGCCGGTCTTCAGGTGTGCGCGCCCGGCGAGTGGCGATCGACCGAACCGGCGCCAGAGCGTGCCGTCGACGCCCGAAATCGCCAAAGAGGCTACAAACTCCGGCATGACGTGACCGCTGTAGGCGCGGCGCAGTAGGCGGTCGAGCGTGTCTGCGGAGACGCGTGCGCTGCGTGACAGGCCGGCCCCATTGTCCAGCACCAGCTCTTTGGCCTCTATGCCGCTGCGGGCCAGCCATTCCTCAACCGCTGCGCGGCCGTTGGCGACGGTGCCCGGAGCTCCGAAACGCTCGGCGCCGATGGTAAGCAGCAACATGCGGCTCATGAGATTGTTGCTGAACTTGTTCATGCCCCGCACGACCTCGCTCAGCGGCGGCGACTCGATGCGGTGCAGGCGTATCGCGCCCGGCGGTGTCGGTGCGGTGCGCAACGATCCGGCCAGCGAGCCGCCCATCTCGCCCCACAGCTGCTTGAAAGCACCGAACACGTGTTGCGGAGCGCTGGCGACGATTCGATTCACGCTGCCTTCCTCGCATCGCGCCGAAAAATCTCCGCTAAACCGAATTCGTCCGCCCCGCTCCACCGGGACGATCGCCACATTGGGGTAATAGTGCTTCCAGCTGCAGCGGCCGTCCACGAGACGGAGCTGATTATCGACGGTCAACTCGGCCAGCGGCGGATCAGCGATGACCCTCACCCGATTGGCATGACCGTCGGCGACGATCTGAAATCGTGTGGCCTGAAAGTTCAGGGACAGTGCGGCAGGCAGAGCGTTGTAGGCCCGGTCCGGGCGACCATCGAAGTCCCCGGCGCCAGCCGCGGAGGCTTCGAAACGGGAGTTGTCCAGGACCAAATCACCGTCAATATCAGTCAGGCCCCGGTCGCGCAGCCCTCGCGTGAATTGCCAGAAGCGCTCCGTGACAAGATACGGATCGCCGTAGCCCTTGATGATCAGGTCACCCGCCAGCCGCCCATTGCGAATGGTGCCGGAAGCGTAGGCCTCGGTTGGCCAGACGTAACCGGGGCCAAGGATTTCCAGTGCCGCCAGGGTCGTCACGAGTTTCATGACTGACGCCGGATTGCGAGGAGTGTCCGCTCGATAACGCAGCAGGTCGCTGTCGCTGCCCAAATCCCGGACTACGACGCTAACGGCTCGCGCCGGAACCTTGTGCTTATCCAGCACCGACTGCACGGGCGGCGGCAGGCTCGCGAGCGCGCCGCTCGCAGTCGAGACGACGGCCGCAATGAGGATCAACGAAAGGGTCGAACACGCCTTTTGCATCGCGCGAGAGGTGTCAGTCGTCCGTAATCTCAGGAGCGCTGGGCCCGGAACAGGGCGAAGGCGCTGGTGTATCCGTGTAGAAACGTGGAACCGTGGACCGGGCCGATCTCGCCGTTGCAAAAAAATCCGCCCACCGGCACTGGACCCATATGCCGTTGAAACGCCTTGGTGTCGTGGTCCGGCTCGCCGTAAAGGTGTCGGCCACGTCCAAGGCACGAAAAAAGAAGCGATCCGGCAGGGGGGTCCCGAAGCTCTCGGCTGGACACGTTCTCCAGGAGGCTTTCCAGGTCTTCGGCCGACGTACGTGCGTCGCGGACGTGAAACTGCACCACCGCATTCGGCTCCAGTGCCGCACCGATGGCGAGCGCGCCACTTTCCTGATCTGCGCCCACGATGTTGCGAATGAGAAAATCCCCATGGCCATAGGACTGGCGACCACTGTTCATGGCGATCCCCATGAACAACGAGTGCTGCATCAGCTCCTGATCTCTCTCGTCCACGCGATCAAAAAGGGATTTCAAGACTTCCAGGGGCTCGCGGCCGTCGAGGCGGCGCAGCAAATTTTGCTCGGTCGCCGTGACGAACATGGGTTCGCCAATGGGCCGGCAGCCCTGCGCCACCAGCGTCTGCATGCGAATGTTCCCCGTTAGCGCGAGCCCCACGAGGCCCGATTGGTAGCGGCGGTCACCAACGAACAGAGCGGAGTTGCCGGGTTTGTCGGCGCCGCTCGCAAGCCCACCGGCAATGTTGCTGCCCGGAAAGACGCGATCGAGTCCGAGCAGGAACGGTTCGACGTCGAAACCAAAGGGATCGCCAATCAGCAGGAACTGCGGTTCCTGATCGGGGCGCACGCCCACCAGTTTCTGCCAAACGTCATCCGGTGACTGCGGGGCAGGGATCGCGGCTTGTTCCAGGTGAAAGGGTGTCACCGAAACATCGGGCAGCTGGGCTACGGTAATCGACACGGACGGCTGATGCTCCACTTCCCGGCCTGCACCGATTACACCGTCTGCGCAGCATCCAAACAAGGTGCACGTACCCAGTTGGCGACTGATGGCGGCAGTGAGACGCTCGAAGCTCGCCGCGTGTTCGCGTCCTACAAACGCGATCGCGAGGTCCGCAGCCGCCCCTCCCAATCCTTCTAGTGCGGCGGCCGCGGCCTCGTCGACGGCCAGGTCCAGATTTCGATGCTCGCTCAGCCCGGATGCCCAGCGCATGTCAGGTTTGCCCTCGAAGCGTGAAGATTTCCTTCTCCAAGGCCACCCCGCGCAGGGGGTGCCTGCCAACGGATCTGAGCGTCGCGCCGCTGAGTCGAACGAAATCCTCCGATAGCAGAATCGATTCTCCCAGAACCTTGCAGAGGGACTCGATGCGGGCGGCCTCGTTTGCGGCCGCCCCGATCACAGTGAACTCGAGGCGGTCCTCGGTTCCGATGTTGCCGTATGTCACTTCGCCAACATGCAACGCGATTCCGTAGTCTAGCCGTGGCTCGCCGGCTGCTGCGCGCTGCGTGTTCAGCGACGCGACCTGCTTCTGTGCCAATCGTACAGCAGCGAGTGCCCGGTGGCAGGCGGCTTCCTCATTCTGGTTTTGGGAAACGATTCCGTCGCCGGGTGCGTCGATGGGAAATATCGCCAGTGCCGCATCGCCAATGAATCGCAAAACCTCGCCACCATTGGCTTGCACTGCGCCCGCCGTGCATTCGAAAAACCGATTCAAGAGGCCGAGGAAGGCCTCCCGGCCCATCGATTCGGCCAGCGCTGTCGATTCCCTCATATCGCTGAACCAGATCACTGCGTAGATGTCTTCACCGTCGCCGCGGCGGATCTGACCGTTCAAAACCTTTCGGCCGGTGTGCGGACCCAGGTAGGTGTCCAGGAGATTTGCCGCATTCCGTTTCAGTGCGTGCACCTCGAGCAGGCGGCTGAGAATGGGTAGGATCTCGTAGATCTGGCCCAGGTCAGCGACGGAAAATCCACCCGGCGTGTCCGATGCCAAGGATATGAAATTGATCTGTCCATCGGAGAAGGTCACCGGCATGGCCACGTAGTCGGTGGCCCCGGCCGCCTTCAGCTCGCGCACCACCGGGTAGTCCAAATTCGGGTGGTCGCCTTCGAGCCGGCGACGAACGCCGCCTGCCCCTTCATAAATCGGTACCAGGGGACTCTCGAGGAATCTTCGGTCGTGCAGGATCGTATGCCCAATCGCCTCCTCCTCGACCTGTCGACCGCGCTCCCAGATATAGCTCGAGGACAGGAGCTGCGGATGCAAGGTGCGAATTGCAAGCCGAACCCGCCACACGGGAATGCCGATGGAAACCAGTTCCTGGCAGAAGCCAGCCATGAACTCCGGTACGCTCGTGGCTTGCCAGGCCCTCCGCAGCAGCCAGTCCGCGACGGCATTACCACCCAGCGCGCCCTCTCGGAGCTCCGCATCCTGTCGCGATTCGGTCCCGGCGTCCTTGAGTCCATCGAGACGATCTAGGTAGAACGCGATCCATCCCCGTATCGGAAACGCCTCCGGGTAAGGATTGTCGTAGCTCCAGCCCGCATCTTTGGCCGTTCGGTCGCCGACCACCAGGGACCAGTAAGTGGCATTGCCCTTGAACGGGCAGTAGGTGGTGAGGGCGGACACCTCGAGACAGTCCATGCGGACGTCTTCGCGGGGGAAATAGAAAACTGGGGGGTGTCGGCTCTCGTGCAGAATCAGCGCACGCTTACTGTCGGCCACCGCCAATCCGTTGAAGTAGACCCGGATTCGCCGGCGCGCCGACTCGAAACGCAGGTGATACGATCCAGCACGGCGCTCCTCGACGGCATTGTTTCGCCCTTCGAGGCTAGTCGGTATTGACGCGTTCCCCGGCATTGGCGGCCCACAGGTTCACGGTTTCCGAAGGTTCTCCAAGTATACAGGCGCGGCCGCATGGACGTCGTACGGAAGATGGATCGTGGCCACTCTGCGTCACCGTCGCGGGCGCACGAATTCGCCGCGCTTGCCCTGACGGGTGCTGCCAGGCAGCCGCTTACTCAACGATTGTATTGGCGCTCAGTGTCTGCCCGGCCCTCTGCCTTTGCAATTTGACGAAACTCCGGTCAAGCATTCGGCGCATCCGCTGGTCTCGGTCCGAAGAAGAGCTCGTTCCAAAAACCACGCCGATGAGGCGTTCGTTTCCGCGTCTCGCGGAGGCGGCGAGATTGTAACCCGATGCTGCGATGAAGCCCGTTTTCAAGCCGTCCGCGCCCTGGTAGGACCACAAGAAACTGTTGTGATTTCGGTAGGTTCGTTGGTCGAACTTGAACGTGCCGGCAGAAAAATAGTGGTAAAAATCGGGAAAGCGGCGCTGTACCGCCCGTGCGAGCCGTGCCATGTCTCGGGCGGTCGAAACCTGCTCGGGGTGGTGCAGGCCCGAGGCATTGCGAAACACGGTCTGTCTCATACCGAGAAATCTGGCTCGGTGGTTCATCAGCTTTGCAAATTCTTTTTCGGTGCCGGAAATTGCTTCGGCGACCGCGACGGCCACGTCGTTGGCCGAGCGAACAGTCAGCGCAAGAATGGCCTGTTCGACGGTTAGGACTTGGCCAGGTCTCAGTCCCAGCTTAGAGGAAGGTCTCGACGCAGCGGCGGCGGAAACGGTTAGCCTGTCGTCGAGCGTCCTGCGGCGGGTATCGACTTCCAAAAACAACAAGTAGAGCGTCATGAGTTTCGCCAGCGACGCCGGATGGCGCAGCTCGTCGGCTCGATCGTCGTGCAGCGCCTTGCCGGTTAACGTGTCCACCACAAGTGCGGAATAGCGGCCAGCCGCATGCGCCGGAAGTGCCGAGATTCCGAGCACGAGCAGCGCAATCGCGAGGCTAGGTCCAAGATTGTGTCGACGGGTCATGAGTCAAGCCACCCGCGCCGATTGCACTGTGCCGATTTCGTCGAAAAACAAGCGCATCCTGCCGAAACAGGGCACGCGCGCGGCGATGTTGCCTGGCCCGCGGGCGACGATTTCGTCGAATTCGATTTCGACGAGGGCGCTGTGTGCTTCGTTTTCGACAATGCGAAACTCCAGGCTGGAAGTATCGATGCAACCACCCTGCGTGCAGAATACGAGCAGCTCCCTGCAGCTGCAAAGGTATTCGAGCAGGTTGTGGCGCGCCGGTTTCATGCTCTCAATGGCCTGTGGAGCGTGAGTCCCGTGAAAGTAGCATAATCGGTGCCAGGAGAGGTTTGATGACGGAGCCGGTGCCACGGCAACCCCCGCGTCAGCCATTGCATGGGAAGGAGACACGTCACAATTGAACCTGTCCCTAGCCCGGATATTTCACCAGGGCGGCCTTCGGCTAGCTCGCAAGTGGTTGATCGGTAGTGGTTAATGTCCAGTGAAGCAGCTCAGTTCTGGCGTACAAAGTGTACCGCCGCCAAAGGCCTACCCCGGCCCTGGCGGTTTCTCGCCCGCCCTGACTTGCTCTTCACTCAAGTTGTAGCTACGGCTACAACTTTTCGTCCAGGGCGCTTGCATGCAAAGGCAAGCG
>JBFGYN010000139.1:0-9326 GCA_041587415.1 Candidatus Competibacterales bacterium
GCCCGGCGGCCCGGCGGCGGAACGAAGTCTCGCCGGAAATACTCCCACTCGGTACCGGCGCCAGCGCCGGCGACCGGTTCGCCGCTCCTGGTGTCGACGCGCATGCGCACGATACCGGGGGGAACGGGGTCTTCCGTTTCCGGAATGTCGGCCAACAACTCCTCGAAGAAGTACATCCACATGGGTAACGCGGCAACCCCTCCAGCCTCGCGGCGTCCGAGTGGCTTCATCTGGTCGAAGCCGACCCACGCGGTGGCGACCAGCCGATCATTGAATCCGTTGAACCAGGCATCCATCTGGTCGTTCGTGGTGCCGGTCTTGCCCCGCAGGTCTTTGCGCCCCAGGGCACTCGCCTTGCGCGCGGTTCCGCGCTGAACGACGTCCGCAAGGATGCTGCGAACGATGTAGACGGTATCCTCGGACACGACACGCTCTGCCGGGTGCCCATTGCTGGACCGAGCCCCGGCCGCGCTGGGCGCGCGCGCGGGGTCGGCCTCGAACAATACGGCTCCGTTCGAATCCTCGATCCGCTCGATGAAATAGCTGTCGACGAGGTAGCCGCCATTTGCGAACACCGAATAAGCGCGTGCCATTTGCAGCGGGGTGGCGACTCCGCTGCCGAGGGCGAGTGACAGGTTGCGGGGAAGTTGTCCCGCATCGAACCCAAAGCGCTGCACGTAGTCGAGGGCGTAATCGATCCCAATGTCGCGCAGCAGCCGTATCGACACCAGATTGCGTGATCGGTACAAGGCTTCGCGCAACCGGGTCGGACCGAAAAACTTCCGACTGTAGTTCTGGGGCCGCCACGCCCCCTCGAGGCTGACGTCGTCGATGACGATCGGCGCATCGTTGATCAAGGTTGCCGGCGTGTAGCCCCGGTCGAGGGCCGCCGTGTACAGAAACGGCTTGAAACCCGATCCCGGCTGTCGCTCCGCCTGGACGGCGCGATTGAACTTGCTGCCGAAGAAATCGAAGCCCCCTACAAGCGCGCGAACGCCTCCGCTGGCGGGATCCAGTGCCACGAGCGCGCCCTGGACCTCGGGCAACTGCGCGAGCACCAGCGCGCCGCCCTCGCCCGTTTCGACACGTACGACATCGCCGGACTCCAGGACATCCGACGCAGTCTTCGGCGCGGGCCCCACGAAATTCTCGCTTCGATACGGTTGCGCCCAGCTGAGTCCCTCCCATTCGATGGTTCCCGCTTTACCGTCGCCGAATACGACCTCGGCAGACTGCTTCTGAACCGATACCACCAGCGCCGGCTGGAGACCGCCCCGCACGCCGTACTCGGCCAAGGCCGCCAAGCGCTCTGCCTCGTCGCCCGCGGCGAGCTCGAGAGTTCCTTCCGGCCCCCGCCAACCATGGCGACGGTCATACTCGAGCAGTGCCCGGCGCAGTGCCCGGTTGGCCGTGTCCTGCATCCGCGCATCGATCGTCGTGTAAACATTGAGCCCGAGGGAGTAGAGATCCTCTCCGAAGCGCTCCACCAGTTTGCTGCGGACGAGCTCGGCCACGTAGTGGGCCTCAACGGCGATGGGGGGCGAATGAAGTTGTGCCGTGATCGGCGCGCGCAGAGCATCGTCGTGGGCCGCCCGATCGATTGCACCGGTCGCCAACATGCGGCCAAGCACATAGGCGCGCCTCGCAATGGCCCGCTCGGCGTTGCTGACGGGATTGTCACGGGACGGCGCCTTGGGCAAGCCGGCAATCATCGCGGCCTGCGCCAGGTTCAGCTCCGACAGCGGCAGCCCGTAGTAGATCTGGGCCGCAGCGGCGACGCCGTAGGCGCGCTGCCCAAGGTAGATTTTGTTCAGGTACAGCTCGAGAATCTCGTCCTTGTCGAGCTCCGTTTCGATTTTCAGCGCAAGGAGTATTTCGATCAGCTTGCGTGTGTACGTCTTCTCGGGCGTGAGGAAGAAGTTGCGGGCAACTTGCATGGTCATGGTGCTGCCGCCCTGGCGACGCTCGCCCGTCGCCGCAAGCGCCCAGACCGCGCGCGCCAAACCCTGCCAATCGACACCCGGGTGCTGGAAAAATCGGTCATCTTCCGCGGCCAGAAAGGCGTCGATGACCAGGGGAGGAACCTCGTTGTAGGGAACAGGAATCCGGCGCTGATCGCCGAATTCCGCCAATAGCTGCCCGCTGGCGTCAAAAATCCGTAGCGGCACCTGGAGCCGCACCTCTTGCAGCCGATCGATATCCGGCAGCTGCGGCGCGAAATAGTAGTAAGCACCCGCGGCGGCCACGACCGCGAACAGGGCAAACGTGACGCCAAGAACCACGACAGCCTTTGTGAGGCGCAGCAACAGCTTCATAAGTATCGGAAAATTCTTACAGTATCCTGTGACAAGCCGTGCAGCAGTATAACCGATTGACGCAGTAAGCTACGGCTTGATTCGTGTAAAGTCTTTTGACACTCGTGCACTGGCCTTTCGGCCGCGCTGTCATTATTCTTGCACGCCTGAAATTTCGTCATAAGATCTATTTGAAGAGAGTCCGAAGTGCTGTTCAAAAAGCGCAATAATCTGCTGGGCATCGACATCAGCAATTCCTCGGTGAAGGTGCTGGAACTGAGTCGAAGCGGGCATCGCTACAACGTGGAGGCTAGAGCGGTCGAGCCTCTCCCGGTGGGCGCCGTCACTGACAACAACGTGAGCGACCCGGAGGAAGTCGGGGCCGCGATTCGCCGTGCGGTAAACGCCAGCGGATCGTCGCTCAAGTCGGCGGCGGTTGCGGTGGCGACATCCGCCGTGATCACCCGCACCGTACCGATGCCAGCCGACAGGACCGAGGACGAGATCGAGTCCGAGATCCGGCTGGAGGCACCGAAATACATTCCGTACCCGCTGGATGAAGTGTATTTGGATTTCGAGATTCGAGGTGTTTCCGACTCGAATCCCGATACGCTGGACGTAACGATTGTCGCATCCCGTCGCGAAAACGTGGAGCTTCGCCAAGAGTCCCTGGAGAGTGCCGGCATCCATGCGCGCATCGTCGATGTGGAGGCCTACGCTCTGGAGAACGCGTTCGGTGTCATGGCCGCCAGCCATGACACGATCCGGCTCGAGGACCGTGTCGCCGTGATGGACATCGGTACCAACCTGACGACGCTCACCGTCATACAGGACGGCAGCACCATCTACACCCGCGACCAGACATTCGGCTGCGAGCAGCTTACGAGCGCGATTGCCGAGGCGTATGGACTGTCCCGGGAAGAAGCGGAGGTGGCCCGGCGCAGCGGCGACCTGCCCGAGGACTACGTACCCAACATTCTGGTGCCATTCCAGCAATCCGCTCTGGACCAGATCAACCATTCCCTGCAATTCTTTACCTCCGCAAGCCACTACAGCTCGGTGGACACCCTGGTGCTCCTGGGCGGCGGAAGCATGCTCCCCGGCATGGCGGAGTTCGTCGCCGAGAACACGGGCATTCCAACCGTGTTGGGCAATCCTTTCGAAAACATGAGCAGTTCGCGGCGCGTCAATCGCAACAGTTTGATTGACGAGGCACCCCTATTTTCCGTTGCCTGCGGGCTTGCATTGAGGAGCTTTGACGACCTATGAGGCAGATCAACCTGCTACCTTGGCGCGAGGCGCGACGCAAGCAACAGCAGCGTTCCTTCGGCCTCATTGCCGGCGCAGCTCTGCTCGCCGCCGGCGCAATCGTCGGAGCCGTGCACCTGTACTACCAGAGCGAGATTCAGAGCCAGAAGGCACGCAACGACTACCTGCGCGCTGAAATTTCGAAGCAAAAACGGGTGGAAGACCAGATCACCGCGATGGAGGACACGAAATCCCAGATTCTCGGTCGCATGGACGTGATTCAGAGCCTGCAAGCGAGTCGCCCGGAGATGGTGCACGTCTTCGACGAGATGGTTCGCATTCTGCCCGACGAAGTGTATCTGACCGACATGCGGCGTCAGGCGGATGCCATGACCGTCGTCGGCGTCGCGCGGAACAACAATCTTGTTTCCGATTTCATGCGCAATCTCGAGGGCTCGGATTGGTTCGGTGTCCCCATGCTCCGTGAAATCAACAACAAGGACATCTTCGGCGTCCGCGCGAGCTTCTTCGAGCTCGGTGTGACCAAGAGGAAGCTCGCCGAAGACGACCTACCGGCGGAGGAGAAATCGTGAACATCTCCGAGCTCAATGATCTGGACCTGGATAATATCGGCAGATGGCCGGCGGCAATCAAAGCCGTCGTCGTGTTGCTCCTGGTGGCTGGGGTGCTCATCGCCGGGTACATGCTGGACACGAAAGACATGATCGAGCAGTTGGCCCGTGTCCAGACCGAAGAGGGTAAACTGGTCCGCGAGTTCAAGAAGCGCCAGCGAGTCGTCGCCAATCTGGAGGCGTACGAAGCACAGCTGGAAGAGATGCAGATATCACTGGACTCTATGCTCAGACAGCTGCCCACGCAGACCGAGATGCCGGATCTGCTGGAGAACATTTCCGACACCGGACTGGTGAACGGACTGACATTTGATCGATTCAAGCCCCTGGCGGAGATCCCTCAGGAATTCTACGCGACTCAGCCCATCTCGATTCAAGCGCGCGGCACCTATCATCAGTTCGGGTCGTTCTTGAGCGGCGTGTCCGCCCTGCCGAGGATCGTGACAGTCGGTGACCTGAAGGTCAGACCCGTAAAAAATGACAGTGGCAAGAAGGACGGATCGGACGCCGCCGTCGGCGAGGAGTTGGTGATGGAAGCAACGCTCGCCACCTACCGCTACCTCTACGAATCGGCGGAACAGCCCGGCCAGGGGGCACAATGATGAACCGCATCAATTGGAAATTCGCGGCCAGCAGTCTCATGGCGTTCACCCTCGCCGGATGCATCAGCGACGACATGAGCGACCTGCGCGGTCAGGTGCAGGAAATCAAGCAATCGACCCAGGGAGGGGCACTCGAGCCGATACCACAACTGGAACCATACGTCCCACACGCTTATGCTGCGTACAGCCTGCGCAATCCGTTCGAGCAGGCGCCGTTCTTGATTGAACAGCCCGAGGTGGCAGATTCCGGCATTCGGCCGAATCTCGATCGGGCAAAAGAACTCTTGGAAGAGTTCAATATCGAGTCTCTAAAGTTGGTGGGCACCATCGACAAGGAAGGGCTCTGGGGACTCATCAAGGCGCCTGACGGCGTCGTGCATCGCGTTGGTGTGGGTAACTACATGGGCACCAACCACGGGCACATCATTGCCGTGTCGGATCTGCGAATCGATCTGATCGAGATCGTATCGGACGGCATCGGGGGGTGGAAGGAACGCGAGGCTTACCTTCCTCTGAGCGACTGAGTACCGGGAGAGTCCTGAGAATGGAAATGCGCAGCAAGAAATGGGGCGTAGGAACTGGGGTGTCGTCCCTGGTACTGCTTCTGGGGAGCGTGCTGCTGAGCGCGGAGGCGCTGGCGGCGACCCTGCAAACGGTGGACGTGACCCCGCTGTCCGGCGACCGTGTCAAACTTACGTTCCGCATCGACGGCGACGCGCCGAAGGCGGACTCCTTCACCATCAACGACCCGGCCAGGGTGGTCATCGACTTTCCAGAGGTGCAAAACGCCGTGACACCCCGGTTTCGGGAGCTGAAGCTCGGCATGCTGGAGAGCATTTCGGTTTCCGAAGCGCAAAATCGGACGCGCGCCACAATCAAGCTGACGCGCATGGTGCCCCACAGTATCGAGCAGGATGCCGGGACGGTGTCGGTCACCTTGAACGCAACCTCGCCGGCGGCCGGCACCGCGGCGGAACCGGTCAAGACCAGTACCCGTCCGGGGTCTCAGTCCTCGAGCGACGTTGCCGTCAATTTCCGGCGCGGCGGTTCCGGCCAGGGCGTGATCGTGGTCAAGCTTCCGTCCGCGGGTACGCCGGTCGACGTGCGCGAGCAGGGCGGGCGAATCGTGGCGGATCTGGGCGGCGTACGCCTGCCCATCGAACAGGAAAGGCGATTGGACGTGGTGGACTTCGCCACGCCGGTCAGGACGGTCGACGTTTTCAATCACAGTGCCGGCGCGCGCCTGGTCGTGGTCACTTCCGGGCCGCGGGAATTTCTCGCCTACCAGGCAGACGACCAGTACACAATCGAGGTTCGTCCGATCGTGCCGGAAGCGACCCCCTCGGCCGATACGGACTTTCGACGCCGAGAATTCTCAGGTGAACCGCTGTCGCTCAACTTCCAGGACATCGAAGTGCGGGCGGTGCTGCAGATTCTGGCGGATTTCACGGGCCTGAACGTGGTGGTCAGCGACACGGTGCAGGGCTCGCTCACGTTGCGCCTCAAGAACGTACCGTGGGATCAGGCCCTTGACATCATCCTCAAGACCAAGGGTCTGAGCATGCGCGAGAACGGCAACGTGATCCTGATTGCGCCGACGGAGGAGATTGCCGCCCGCGAAAAGCTCGAACTCGAAGCCCAACGACAAACCGAGGAGCTGACGCCGCTCCGTTCCGAACTCATCCAGATCAATTTCGCGACTGCATCAGAAATTGCGGAACTGCTCCAGACCAGTGAAGCCTCGCTGCTGTCGGACCGCGGCAACGTGTCCATCGACAACCGAACCAACACGCTGCTGATCAACGACACGCCCGACAAGCTGCTCGAGATTCGGGAACTCATCACCCGCCTGGACGTGCCGGTCCGACAGGTGCTCATCGATTCGCGCGTGGTGATCGCCAATAACGACTACAGCAAGGAATTGGGTATTCAGTGGGGCGGCGTGCTTCGCCACTCGGGCACCGGCGCCCGCGCAGGCCTCGCCGGCACCACCCAAGGCGCCGAAACGGACGCGCTCAACGCCGCCAATCTGAGCGCATTGCCCGCGACGGCTATCAGCGACCGCATCGGCGTCAATCTGCCGACGGCGGGCACACCCTTCGGCAGTCTCGGCCTCGCCCTGCTGGGTCCGGACTATCTTCTCAATCTGGAACTGTCGGCGTTGCAGGCGGAAGGACGCGGCGAGGTCCTGTCCAATCCCAGGGTCGTCACGACCAACCGCCAACAAGCTCTGATCGAATCGGGTATCGAGATTCCGTTCGAGGAGAAGACCTCGAGCGGCGCCACCTCGATTTCGTTCAAAAAGGCCGTACTGGCATTGCAGGTCACGCCGCAGATCACCCCGAACGACCAGATAATCATGGATCTCAAGGTCAACAAGGACAGCGAGGCGGGCCGCTTGGCGACCGCCGGTGGCGAGCAGGTGATCATCGCGACCAACAATGTCGAAACCCAAGTGCTGGTGGATCACGGGGAAACCATCGTCTTGGGCGGAATCTACGAGCGAACCCAGCGCAACAATGTGGACAAGGTGCCGCTCCTGGGAGACCTGCCCGGCATCGGCGCGCTGTTTCGGCGAACACTGCGCCAGGATGACAAGCAGGAATTGCTGATTTTTGTTACTCCGACCATTCTCCGCGAGACGCTTAGCCTGCAGTAGAACCCGCACACGCCCTGCTTTCACTCGAGCCCGATGCCTGGAAATGGCGTCGGGCTCGCTTGATTTGGGGACGACGGCCTGGCAACTTCTGGGGCATGAGATGCGGCAACTTATTCCTCGTCGGTCCGATGGGAGCGGGTAAAACCACCATTGGCAGACGTTTGGCCGAGCGCCTGGAAATGCGTTTCCTGGACTGTGATCGTGTTCTGGAGGAACGCACGGGGGCCGACATCCCGCTGATTTTCGATTTGGAAGGCGAAGAGGGATTCCGGTCTCGGGAACGTGCATTGCTCGACGATTTGACTCGTCAAGATGGCGTCGTGCTCGCCACCGGCGGCGGTGCTGTGCTGAACGACCAAAATCGAGCGAATCTGCGCGCGCGCGGCTTTGTCGTGTACCTCAACACCTCCGTCGATGAACAACTGCGCCGGACCCGTTTCGATCGCTCCCGCCCACTGCTCCAGGTTCCCGACCGGAGGCAGCGCCTCATGGCAATGGCGAGAACCCGGACCCCCCTTTACCAGCAGGTCGCGGATTTCACCATTGCAACCGATGGCAAGCGCATGCATCGGGTGGTGAGTGCCATTGCGCGGCAGTTTCAGCGCCAGAGGGATTCGAATATTGCCAGCTCCCCCCATGAAGACGCTTAACGTCCAGTTGGGCGCGCGCAGCTACCCTATCTACATCGGATCGGGCCTGCTGGACCGTTCCGATTCCATAAGACCGCACATTCCGGGGCGGCAGGTTCTGATCGTCTCGAACGATACGGTGGCGCATTGGTACCGGGATCGTCTCGAGCAGGCGCTTCACGGGCTCGAGGTCGATGTAGCGCTGATTCCCGACGGTGAAGCCCACAAGACTCTCGAGACCTGCAACGGAATATTCGGCGCGTTGCTCGAGCGTCGCTTCGATCGCACCTGCACCCTTGTCGCCTTGGGCGGAGGTGTGATTGGCGATATTGCCGGTTTCGCGGCCGCTTGCTACCAACGCGGCGTTCATTTCGTCCAGGTGCCCACCACGCTGCTGGCCCAGGTGGATTCATCGGTTGGCGGAAAAACAGGTGTCAACCACCCTCTCGGCAAGAACATGATCGGCGCGTTTCATCAGCCGCTCTGTGTCGTGGCAGACACCGACACGCTCTCGACACTCCCGGATCGTGAGCTGAAAGCTGGCCTGGCGGAAGTGATCAAGTACGGCCTCATTCGCGATCCGGAATTCTTTTCCTGGCTGGAGGAGCATCTGGACTCCTTGCTGGCACGCGACAACGAGGCGCTCGCCTTCGCCATCGAGCGTTCATGCCGAAACAAGGCGGACGTGGTCGCGGAAGACGAGCGTGAACGGGGCGTCCGGGCACTCCTGAACCTGGGACATACGTTCGGGCACGCAATCGAAGCGGGCTGCGGTTTCGGCACCTGGCTGCACGGCGAAGCGGTAGCCGCCGGTACGATGATGGCCGCCGACCTGTCGGTGCGTCTGGGTTGGCTAGCGGATGCGGAGCGCCACCGGGCAGGACAAATCTTCAGCCGCGCGGGGCTTCCGGTGCACCCCCCGAAGGACATGTCGCCCGATGCCTTTCGCCGGCACATGTCGGTGGATAAGAAGGCGCGGGACGGCCGTCTGCACTTGGTGCTGCTAAGGGGTATTGGCGAGGCCGTGCTCAGCGGCGATGTTCCTTCGTCGCACCTGGATGCGACGCTTCGTGCGACGATCGCGGCCGCTTGACGGGCATATCGCGGGCCGGGTCGCGCGGTCGCCTGCTCCCAGATGCGAGCGAGGGTTTGCTCGGAGAATAGGCGCTGCGACCGACGGCCAGCGCCGCGACGGAACCAGAACGGCGGGTGCGGTGCGCACCACCCATTGCCGGAGCACCTCTTTTCTCTCCCACAGTCCC
>JBFGYN010000140.1:0-9311 GCA_041587415.1 Candidatus Competibacterales bacterium
CACGGTGATCGGCATGATTCGCGTGTTCAATGTCATCACTCTTCAGGGCGTCGGGGACCCCACCATCCTTGCGGGCGGTATTTCCGAGGCGCTCATTACGACAGCAGCCGGGCTAACGGTAGCCATTCCGAGCCTGATGTTCTATCGCTTCTTTCGCGGTCGCGTCGACGAGTTTGTAGTCGGCATGGAGCAGGAGGCTCTGATGCTCACGGAGATACTCCAAGCTGCGGAGGCGCAGGGGATTGGCAAGGAGCCGGTTTCAAGATGAAATTTCGGCAACAACGTGCGCAGGAGCCGGAGATAAGTCTGACTCCGCTCATTGACGTCGTCTTCCTGTTGCTCATTTTCTTCATGGTGTCGACGACCTTTCAGAACGAGTCGGAGCTTGAAGTCGTCCTGCCGGAAGCTGGCCAGGAATCGGACCAAACGCACGACAACGTGGTGGTGGTCAACATCGATGCCCGCGGCCGCTACGAGGTCCAGGGTACCCTCATCCAGAGCGAAGAGCGTTTGCAACTTCGTCGCACGCTCGCCGCCGCGCTCAGCGGCCGTCGCAGTGATCCCGTCGTCATTCGGGCCGACGCGCGCACGCCGCACCAAGCGGTTGTCACCGCGATGGACATCGCTTCCGGGTTGGGAGTCGAGAAGCTCGCAATTATGACGACCGGCATTTCCGAGACCACCAAGGAATAGTGTTTTTCGGCTACTGCCCCCGTCTCTGGGTCACCTTTCCTCTTCCGCAGCCCGACACCGAGTCAAGTCGATGCGGGAGCAGGCAGGAGCCGCGGTGAACGCCGCAAGGGAAAGACGTATTGTGAGGGTGGCTCCGAAGTTCTGGGATACCCCCAACCCCGTGTCCGCGGCACTGGCCCCGTTCTCGGGCTTGTTCGGGGCGTTGGTGGGAATTCGGCGGGCCGCCTATCGACATGGTTTTCTCGTTACCTGCCGATTGCCTGTGCCGGTCATCGTGGTGGGTAACATCACCGTGGGTGGCACAGGCAAGACGCCGCTCGTGCGCTGGCTCGTCGCGCGGCTGACGGAATGGGGGTATCGTCCCGGAATCGTGAGCCGCGGGTACGGTGGACGTTCCGCACGGTGGCCGCGGCGAGTGAAATCCGACGGCGATCCACGCGAGCTAGGCGATGAACCGGTTTTGCTGGCCGCGCAGTGCAATTGTCCGGTCGCGGTAGGACCGAATCGCCCGAATGCGGCGAAGCTGCTACTGGAAGACGGCTGCGACATCGTCGTCAGCGACGATGGTCTACAGCACTATGCTTTGGGGCGAGATATGGAAATTGCCGTTGTGGACGGGCGCCGTCGATTCGGAAATGGGTGGTTGTTGCCAGCCGGTCCGTTGCGTGAGCCGATAGGCAGACTATCGAGCGTTGATTTCGTCGTTTGCAACGGAGGCGACCCGCAGGCCGAGGAAATTCCAATGGCACTTCGGCTTGGCGCCGCCGAGGATGTCCGCACTCGCGCGCGGACTCGCGATCTCGAATCCTTCCGTGGCGCCCCGGTGCACGCGGTGGCGGCGATCGGCGACCCGGATCGATTTTTCGATTCCCTGCGGTCGATCGGGCTAGACGTAGTACCCCATCCGTTTCCGGACCACCACGCTTTTTCGCCGAAAGACTTGGTTTTCGAATCGCCGGCCGTCGTCCTCATGACCGAGAAGGATGCGGTAAAATGCGGCAGTTGGTGCGAAGACTCCGTGTGGTGCGTGCCCGTCGAGGCCGATCTGCCGGGCGAGTTTGCCAGCGCGATTGCGGAGCGGCTGCAACATGAGCGATTGTAGATAAAGCAAAGGGCAAAGTATGGATAAGAATCTGCTGGCGTTGCTCGTCTGTCCTGTTACGCGGGCGCCGCTCGTGTACGACAAAGAGCACCAGGAATTGCGCTGCCGAGCAAGTAAGCTGGCGTACCCGATTCGTGACGGTATCCCGATTATGCTGGAAGAGGAGGCCCGGCCCTTGACCGAGGAAGAGGTAGAGGCGCTCAAACATCGATGAATGCGCCAGCACCTTTCTATGTCGCCATTCCGGCGCGGTTCGCGTCAACCCGGTTGCCGGGAAAGCCACTCCGGGAAATTGCGGGGCGGCCGATGATCGAGCACGTTTATCGGCAAGCCGTTTCCAGCGGTGCAGCCGACATCGTCATCGCAACCGATGATCGACGAATCTACGATGCTGCGGAGAAGTTGGGCGCTCGCGCCCTTATGACGCGCGGCGATCACGTCTCCGGCACGGATCGGATCGCGGAAGCCGCCATGGTGCTCGCGTGGCCCGATGACGCTGTCGTCGTCAATCTTCAGGGTGATGAGCCGCGAATGCCGCCGGCGCTGATCCGGCAGGTTGCATCGACACTGACGGACCATCCCGAGGCGGGCATTGCTACGTTGGCCACGAAACTGGAGACAAGGCGCGATTTGGCGGACCCGAACGTGGTCAAGGTGGTGTGCGATGCGAGGGGATTTGCGCTGTATTTCAGCCGGGCGCCGATACCCTGGGACCGGGATCGGTTCGCATCCAACTGGGAACTGGTCGATGCCGTCAAGGGGGCGAAACGCCACCTGGGCCTGTACGCCTATCGGTCCAGCATTCTGCAGTCTTACCCGCAATGGCCAGCGGCTCCGATGGAGGAATTGGAAAAATTGGAACAGCTGCGAGCGCTTTGGCATGGGATTCGCGTAATCGTCGCCGACGCAACTCAGCTTCCGGACCAGGGTGTCGACACGGAGGCAGATCTCCTCCGGCTCAATGCTCTGAGTTGGTCGGAAGGTGAATGATGCTCGCGAGTTGTTGCAGGTGCGGGTTGAGCTCGCGGCCGTCGGCCGACAGCAACGGGATTGTGGCCGTGTGGCGGCCCCGTCGCGACGGGTTGCCGTGCTGGTTTTCCTGGATCACGGTATATTCAGCCGTGCTCTGTAGGATCAGCGCGGGGCCTTCATCGAGGATGTCAATGATCGTGTAGATGCGATCACCATAGCGAATCCGCTCCCCAATGAGCTTGTTCAATTCGACGAAATCAAGGTTAATCATCTGAATATGGGAAACATTGTCCTGGTTGGCGTGTTTGGGGCTTAGTCGATGGTACGTGTACTTTTTGTCTGTATGGGCAACATTTGCCGCTCCCCCACAGCGGAAGGTGCGTTTCAAGCGCTGCTACGCCAAGAGGGCCTGGGCCATTGCGTCGAGATTGACTCGGCCGGGACCCATGCCTTTCATGTGGGAGAACCACCCGATCTCCGGGCGCAGGCAGCCGCGCGGGCGAGGGGAATCGAACTTGCCGACCTGCGAGCACGGCGCATCGCACCGAGCGATTTCGAGTCCTTTGACCTGATTGTCGCAATGGACAAGGAAAACCACGACGCTCTGCTGACACGTTGCCCGAACCCCGCGTACCGCGAAAAGGTGCGGCTGCTCATGGAGTTCGATCCCTCAGCGTCCATCGAATCAGTACCAGATCCGTACTACGGCGGCGCGATCGGTTTTGAAAGGGTGCTCGATCTGGTCGAGCAGGCCTCCATTGGCCTGCTCGCCTACTTGAGGCGAAAGCACCGCCTCAAGTAGGCGGACATTCCCGCGCATCCGAGCATCTCACCGGGCGGAGGTCCGATGAGATTATCGGGCAGGCTCGTTCGGCTGCGCCTCACGGGTCATGTTCGGTCACTTTCTCGGACGGTATTCCGGAGGCAGCGCGCGGCTCAGCCGTCGACCGGCGGCCGTCATCCTGCTCTGAATCCGCAGCTAGAGTGTCCTCGGCGCCGGTCGTTTTGGGCGGCTTCAGCGGCGGCGCTGCAACCTCCTCTTTCCTCCCACTGGTACCGGTGGAATCCAGCGCCACGGACGAATCGGCCTTCGGACGTGCAGTTACAGCGGGTAGAGCTTCGGAAGGACCACCGTCCACCTGCTTCCGCAGGCCGGGGGTTTCCGCTTTCACAGAATCCTCGCGCTCGCCGGATCGGTTTGGATGTGCTTCCGAGGGTTCCGCCGTGTTGTGGGATTCTCCGCCGAGGACCGCTGTGGATATTCGAGGCTCCCCATCGGTATCGCTCGGGGCGGGCTGGCTATCGGCTCGTGTTGTCGCCTCGGAGTCGGATTGGCCGTCGACCTTATCCGGAGCGGCGCCAGGAGCACTGGCAGCGCCATCTTTCCGTCCGCGCCTGCGACCGCGCGAAGACCGACGACGCCCCCGCCCCTTGCTTTCCACGCCATCGGTCGCGTCGTCGGCGGCACCGTTCCCGGGGGTCGAGGTCTCCGACACTGCGGTGGCCGAGCCTGTCGCTTGTTGCGTTAACTTTCGATTTGCGACCGTTGATTGCGTCTGAGATTCGGACGATGCTCCATCGTTTTCGGGGACGGAATCGGTTGCGGTGGACGTGGTGCGCTCTCCGTCCTCCGACAGCCCGTGGCGCCCTGAGCTGCCCTCGGCTCTAGCACCGTGGCGTGTCCTTGGACGAGCCTCGTCGTTGCCGATTCGAGCCTGCGCAGCGGCATCAGGGCTCGCGCTGTTCGCCGTCTCCGAGGAATGCCTGTCGCTACCACTACGCCGACGGCGGCGGCCACCGCGCCTACCGCGTCGTCGTGTGTTCTGTTCACTCTCCGAAGCCGTCCCCGTTTCCGCGGCGGGCGAGCCCCGAACAGTCTGGCCATCTGGCGCTGGTTCCGCTTCGGTTGGGGTGGACTCGCCGGCCGCTGGCGCAGGCGATCTTCGGCTGGCAGGACGGCGTCGCGCGGGCGCTGTCGTTCGTTTGTCGCCGCCTCGGCGTCTCGATTCACCGCTCTTGGTTTCCGCGCGAGAATCCGTTTCCGACGATGCGAACGCGGTTTTGACCAGAGCAGCCAGACGTGCGAGCAACTCGAGTGCACGGCTCAATGCGCCTTTTTCCTCCTTCGTTGGCGCCGGGCTTTCGGGCGTAACCGACTTGACGACTGGTTCTTCCCGCATCGGTCGAGTGACCTGGGTTGGCGCCTCGACGTCGGTCACCGGCTCAGTCGCCAGCTCGTAGCTGGGCATTTCCCCTGAGCGTGTCTGAGCTTCCACTTCATCGACGCGGACTCGTTCAACGTCGAAGTGGGGCGTCTCCAAATGGACGTTCGGCACCAGGCACACAGCTGTACCGTGCCGCTCTTCTATTGCACGCAGTGCCTGGCGTTTTTCGTTGATGAGAAATGTTGCGACGTCCACGGGTACCTGGACGGTTACGCGGCCGGTACGGTCCTTCATCGATTCCTCCTCGATGATCCGAAGCACCGACAAACTCAGTGACTCAACCGTCCGAATCTGTCCCGTGCCATCACATCGGGGGCAGGTAAACTGACTGGCCTCGCCAAGGGATGGGCGCAGTCGTTGTCGCGACATTTCCAAGAGACCGAAGCGCGAAATCCGACCCAATTGCACTCTGGCGCGATCGAGTTTCAGGGCGTCTCGTAGGCGGGTCTCGACCTCGCGCTGGTTTCGGGAGCTATTCATATCGATGAAATCAATCACGATCAGACCGCCGAGATCCCGGAGCCGCAACTGGCGTGCGACCTCGTCCGATGCCTCGAGATTGGTTTGCAGAGCCGTCTCCTCGATATCGGCACCCCGGGTCGCGCGCGCCGAGTTGATGTCGATGGACACCAGCGCCTCCGTGTGATCGATTACGATTGCGCCGCCGGATGGCAAACGTACTTCGCGCCGAAATGCCGTCTCGATCTGAGTTTCGATCTGGAATCGACTGAATAGCGGAGTCGTGTCCTGATAACTCTTGAGGCGGGACAGGCTATTGGGCATGACCTGGCGCATGAAACTCTCTGCCTGCTCGAAGACGGCATTGTTGTCCACGAGGATTTCGCCCACGTCGGGACGAAGGTTGTCGCGCAGGGCGCGGATGATGACGTTGCTTTCCTGATAGATCAGGAACGCTGCGCTTCGCTCGCGGGAGGCCGTTTCAATCGCGTGCCAAACCTTCATCAGGTAGTCCAGGTCCCATTGCAGATCTTCCTGGGAACGACCAACCCCGGCGGTGCGAACAATCAGACCCATGCCCTCGGGAATTTCCAGCTCGCTCATGATCTGGCGTATTTCTTGGCGGTCCTCGCCCTCAATTCGGCGCGATACGCCGCCTGCGCGCGGGTTGTTGGGCATGAGGACCAGGTATCGGCCGGCGAGGCTGATGAACGTCGTCAGTGCGGCCCCTTTGTTTCCCCGTTCCTCCTTCTCCACCTGGACCACCAGCTCTTGGCCCTCACGGATCACCTCCTTGATGCTGGGGCGGGCGCCATCCTTCACCCCGTCAGGATCGAAATAACTTCGGGCAATCTCTTTGAACGGCAGAAATCCGTGCCGTTGCGACCCATAGTCAACGAAGGCCGCCTCGAGACTGGGTTCGATTCGGGTGATCTTGCCCTTGTAAATGTTCGCTTTCTTTTGTTCTTGTGCGGCGGTTTCTATGTCCAAATCGTAAAGTTTTTGGCCATCGACCATGGCCACCCGCAACTCCTCTGGCTGAGTTGCGTTGATGAGAAGCCTCTTCATGCGCTGTTGTTCTCCAGCGCTCGACCATGCCCCTTGCCGGCTTGGTGGTCACCGAGGGAACGCTTGGGCGTTGAAAATGCGGAATCAAACTGCAGGACGGTCAAAAACATCAAATCGCGCCGCATCAAAGCGGCGTGGCAGGAGCATGGGAGCGCACTCTGTTTGGCGTCGCTCGCCGATGTGTGAGCTTTGGAGAAGCGGATCTCGTTCCGCCTTATCTCCACACCCGCCCATCAGGCGTGTGCTGATGTATACCGTGTCGTTCCGCAGGCGGCGATTTCGCGCTTACCCAAATCGGACCATATCTGTCTGGTGACAGCGCTGGGACTATATCAGGAATACGAGGTGCCGCAAACGCGTGAAGTGGTAGGATCGGGGCATGAATGGGATGGTTTCGTCCGTGCAGATTGTGGAAGTCGAATCCGAGTCGGCTGGTCAGCGCATCGACAACTTTTTGAGTCGCCGCCTGAAGGGAGTGCCCAAGTCGTGCCTATACAGGGTTTTACGGCGGGGCGAAGTGCGTGTAAACGGCGGTCGCGTGCGCGCCAAGTATCGCCTCGAGGTCGGTGACCGGGTGAGGATTCCGCCGTTGCGAACGGCCGTCATGGAGGTACCTTGCCCGCCCGTGGCGATTCAGAGTCGGCTGCTGTCCAGAGTCGTCTTGGAAACCTCGGAAGTGCTGGTGCTGAACAAGCCGTCGGGGATTGCCGTGCACGGAGGCAGCGGCATCAGGTGGGGTGTCATCGAAGCCATGCGCGCTGCACGTTCCGATCTTCCCCGAATCGAACTGGTCCACCGTCTCGATCGGGAAACGAGTGGTTGTCTGATACTAAGCAAGGACACCGACGCACTCAGGTCCTTGCACGCCAGTCTCCGGGAACGACTTGGCGACAAGCGCTACCTCGCGCTGGTTCGGGGACACTGCGATAACGGCACGACCACAGTGAATGCACCGCTTCGGCGATTCTCACTGAAGGGTGGCGAGCGCATGGTAGAGGTATCGGGTGACGGGCGTCCTGCGACGACGCATTTTCGAACCATACGAGCTTATGCTGACTGCTCGTTGGTCGAAGCGTCCATCGAGACCGGGCGCACACATCAAATTCGGGTTCACGCCGCTCACATCGGCCACCCGGTTGCGGGCGATTCCAAGTACGGCGACGAGAAGTTCAACCGGGGATTGGCCCGCCGAGGACTGAGAAGATTGTTTCTGCACGCACACAGCGTCTCGTTCGATATGGGCGGCCGCCAACTGGACGTCGACGCTCCGCTGGATCGAGACCTGAAGGAGCTACTGGATCGACTCGAGACATCTGCGCCGGGCCGGGTCGAAGAACCGATGGACGGTGTCCGATGACATTTC
The DNA here is from genome assembly GCA_041587415.1 of Candidatus Competibacterales bacterium. Classification (GTDB taxonomy): domain Bacteria; phylum Pseudomonadota; class Gammaproteobacteria; order Competibacterales; family JAHEDQ01; genus JBFGYN01. The sequence goes on from JBFGYN010000140.1 coordinate 7,883, forward strand.
GTCTGTTGGTGTTCGATTGGGACGGGACCTTGATGGATTCCCGGGCCCGGATAGTGGGAAGTCTGCGAGCGGCGATCACCGACGTCGGTTTGCCCCCCAGGAGCGACGAAGCACTCCAGGACATCATTGGTCTGGGGCTGGTCGATGCCATGCAAAAGCTTTTTCCCGGCATCGGTGAGCTTCGCCAGGAAGTTTTGATCGCCCATTACCGCAAACGTTTCCTTGGTGATGCGGCAGATCCGGAAAGTTTGTTCGAAGGCGTTCGTGAGACCCTGCGGGCGCTTGCCGAGCAGGGCTACCTCATGGCGGTTGCGACGGGCAAGAGCCGGGCCGGCCTCGAGCGAGGACTCCGGCAGACCGGTCTTTCAGTATGTTTTCAATCGACCCGCTGCGCAGACGAAAGTCACTCTAAACCGCACCCCCAGATGTTGGTTGAGATTTTGCGGGAACTTTGTGTGGAAGCGCGCCACGCGGTAATGATCGGCGACACGGAGTACGATTTGGAGATGGCTCGGAATGCGGGTACCGCGGCACTCGCTGTGAGTTACGGTGCGCATCACCCTGAAAGACTGCAACGCCATCAGCCGGTTGCCTGCATCGACGATATTCGCGACTTGCCGGCGGTGCTTGCGGCGTGCACGAAGGCGGAGGAGAGGCCATGAGCGAGACCGATGATCCCTGGCGTCAGGCACCTGAGCGGAGTGCAACTCGGCGCCAAGAGAATCCGGAGGACTGGGCACGGCAGGCGCTCGAACGGGTAGCCACCGCCGCCATCGTCGAGCATCGCCGAAGCCGTCGTTGGGGGATTTTCTTCAAGTTCCTGTTCTTTATCGGCCTGGGCGCGGTGCTCTTCGTGGTCTGGCCGACCGATTGGGAAGCATCGGTCGACGGTGAGCACACTGCCATCGTCAAGCTGGAGGGGGTCATCCTGGACGGTACCGAGGCGAGCGCCTCGGAGATTAATCTCGGACTCAGAGCAGCGTTTGAACACGAACGGACTCGGGGAGTCATACTGTCGATCAACAGTCCCGGGGGCAGCCCGGTGCAGGCGGGGCTCATATACGACGAGCTGCTGCGATTGCGAAGCACTCATCCCGACACGAAGGTGTTCGCGGTCGTCGCGGACATGTGTGCCTCCGGGGGTTACTACGTGGCGGCAGCGGCCGACGAGATTTACGCGAACCGAGCGAGCATCATTGGATCCATCGGAGTCCGCGCGGACGGGTTCGGATTTTCCGAGGCCCTCGAGAAGCTAGGAATCGAACGCCGATTGTACACCGCGGGCGATCACAAGGCGTTTCTCGATCCGTTTTCGCCACCAAGGACGGACGAGGTGGCGCATCTACGGGTTCTGCTGAATGCCATTCACCAGCAGTTCATCGATGCCGTACGCGGCGGGCGTGGGGACCGGCTGCTCGACTCGGAGGAG
>JBFGYN010000141.1:0-9264 GCA_041587415.1 Candidatus Competibacterales bacterium
GGGCTGCGCCAATCATGTGGGCGACAGATTCGGCTTGATGGACTCGTCACGAACCGTACCGCCGTTGTGGTGCCGTTGCCGCGCTCGCTGATTCTCGGCCGTTCAGCTCCTTCTACGCGCAACCTGCGGCTACGGATATGCTTTCCGCCGCAGAACGTTGCCGGGTTGCGCTGCCGCCTGCCGTCCTGCCCGCGGCCCCACCCGATATCCGGGCTGGGGAGGGCCGGCATGGTTACTTGAGAGCGCGAAATGGGTTGCGGTTCGCCGTCTCTGGCTTTGTCGAAGGCCCGTTTTTCGTTGACATGGAGCATTTTGCAATGCAAAAATGCTCGAATGCTGCGACGCAGCACGCGCTCGGACGCGCCGAAAGTAACTTTAAGTTTTGCGAAACGTTCAACTAACACCCCTGGAGCGATGTGATGGCCCAAAAAAAGACCCCCGGACAAGAAAATCCTTTCGACCTGATGTCGAATTTCGATGTGAGCAAGATGCTCGCGGACTTGAAGGTCCCGACCCTTGACGTACAGGGCGTGATGGAAAGCCACCGAAAGAATCTCGAGGTACTCGCGGCAGCGAACAAGGTGGCTATGGAAGGCGCCCAGACGTTGGCGAAGCGGCAGGCCGAGATGTTGCGGGAGGCGGTAGAGACAATGACCGCTGCTGCCAAGGATCTGGGCCAAGTGAAAGACCCCCAACAATTTGGTGATAAGCAGGTCCAACTAACCAAGGACGCGTACGAGCGCGGCTTGAAGAACCTTCAAGAGCTTGCGGCACTGGTGTCGAAGTCGAACGAAGACGCCTTCAAGCTCCTCAACCAGCGCATCAACGAGGTGGTCGCGGAGCTGCAGGCACTGGCCGAGAAGAGCAAGGGCTGACAACGCTGCGGCGTCACGTGTGCGGCGGTGCGGGCTTCCCGAAAGAGCTCGCATCGTTCTCGCACGGAATTTGCAAAGGATCTGCTGCGGACCAGACAGGTAAGCGACGATGAGCGATCCAGCGGTTGAAAACGTGAATGTCCCGAATCCCATTGAAGTGAGCCAATCGGTCGCCCGCATTGCTGAGCAAAGCCGTCGATTGCTGGTCAATTCCATGCAGCGCCAGCCGGTGGACGGCGTCGATGTGGGGGAGCTTCATGGTTTGGGCAGCGCGTTTCTGGAAATGAACACCCGGCTGTTGGCCGATCCCGCCCGCCTGTGGCGGGCGCACGCTGACCTCTGGCGGGACTACATGGGCCTGTGGCAAAACAGCATGCTGGGCCTAATGGGCGCGAAAGGCACCTCTGAGGAGTCTCCCAGCGCGGATCGTCGCTTCACCCACGAAGATTGGAATGACCATTACCTTTTCGATTTCATCAAGCAGACGTACCTGCTCACCTCTCGATGGGTTCTGAAGACTGTCGGTGACGTGAACGGCATGGACGAGCGTACGGCGCGAAAGGTGGAGTTCTACGCGCGTCAGTTCGTGGACGCCATTTCTCCGACCAATTTCGTGTTGACCAATCCAGAAGTATTGCGCGCCGTCGTCGATTCCGGCGGACAAAATCTATTGGATGGTCTCAGCAACTTTCTCGACGACATCGAGCGGGGTGAAAACGGCAAGCTCGACATCCGGATGACAGACCTGGAGGCGTTCGACCTGGGCCGGAATGTTGCGACGACGCCGGGTAAGGTCATCTACGAAAACGAACTCCTGCAGCTCATCCAGTACAGTCCGAGCACCGATACCGTCAACGCTCGGCCATTGCTGATCATCCCTCCCTGGATCAACAAATTCTATATCCTGGATCTGCAGCCGAAGAATTCCTACATCAAGTGGTGCGTCGATCAAGGCCATACGGTTTTCGTGATCTCGTGGGTCAATCCCGACGAATCGCTATCTGGCAAGACATTCGAGAACTATCTCACCGAGGGCGCCCTTGCGGCGCTGGATGCGATCGAGCAGGCCACAGGCGAGCGCGAGGTCAATGCCGTCGGGTATTGCCTCGGCGGAACCTTACTCGCCTCCATGCTTGCCTGGCTGGGGGCCCGCAAGGAGTCGCGAATTGCCAGCGCGACGATGATGACGACGATGATTGACTTTGCCCAGCCGGGTGAGCTGGAAGTGTTCATCGACGAGGATCAGATTACGGCACTCGAAGGCATGATGGCGGAGCGGGGATTTCTAAAAGGGTCGGAAATGGCGGGCACGTTCAATATGTTGCGCGCAAACGATCTGATCTGGTCCTTCTTCATCAATAACTATCTCCTGGGCAAGGACCCGTTTCCGTTCGACCTCCTGTACTGGAACTCCGATTCAACGCGAATGCCAGCGGCCATGCACAGCTTTTATCTGCGCAAGATGTACCTGGAGAACAAGCTCTGTGAGCCAGGAGGCATCGAACTCGCTGGGCAACCGATTGATCTCGGCAAGTGCCGTGCCCCGATTTATTTCATTTCGGCGATGGAAGACCACATCGCTCCCTGGAAATCCACCTACGCTGGCACGCAACTGGTCAACAGCCCCGTCAGGTTCGTGCTCGGCGGTTCCGGGCATATCGCCGGAATAATCAACCCGCCGTCCAGGAACAAGTACGGCTACTGGCTCAACGACGAGTTGCCCGCTGACCCGGACGAGTGGCTTGCCGGCGCGTCTCAGCATGAAGGATCGTGGTGGGGCGACTGGGCAAAGTGGGTTAGCGAGTACGCCGGCGGTAGCGTCCCCGCGCGCGAACCGGGCGACGGCTTGCTGCAGCCACTCGAGGATGCTCCCGGTTCCTACGTGCGTGTTCTCGCTTAATCGATCCGGCACCCGGCGGCTGAGTCCCTTGCCAGGATTCGAGGGTCGGTAATTCCAGGCCGCTTACTCTTGAGATGACCGAAGTGCCTGGTCAATATCCCAGAGGATGTCGTCCAGGGCCTCGATGCCCACCGAAATTCGCACCATATCCGGCGTTACGCCTGCGCTGATCTGTTCTGATTCCGAGAGCTGACGATGGGTTGTGGAAGCCGGGTGGATCACCAGCGTCTTCGCGTCACCCACGTTTGCCAGGTGGCTCAGAAACTGACACGCCTCGATGAACTTGATGCCTGCCTCATGGCCGCCCAGGATACCGAAGGTCAGAATGGAACTCGCCCCCTTCGGCATGTATTTCCGGGCTAATTCATGGTACGGACTGTCGGTTAACCCCGGGTAGTTCACCCACTGGACTGTCGGGTGTTGACTGAGGAAATTCGCGACCTGGATTGCATTTTCGCAATGGCGCTCCATGCGCACATGCAGGGTTTCGAGACCTTGCAGAAATAGGAAAGCATTGAATGGGCTCAGAGCTGGGCCGAGCGTGCGCAGTGTCTCGCAACGGCACTTCATGGTGAATCCGAAATCACCGAACGTCTCGTGAAACCGTACCCCGTGGTATCCCGTCGAGGGTTCCACCATCTCCGGAAATTTGCCGTTGTCCCACGGGAAGTTGCCGGATTCCACCAACACCCCGCCTATGGATGTTCCGTGACCGCCGATGAATTTGGTTGCGGAATGCACGACGATGTCAGCCCCCCAGTCGATCGGGCGGCACAAAAACGGTGTGGGAAACGTATTGTCCACAATGAGCGGAATACCCGCTTCGTGTGCAATGTCGGCCACCGGTTCAATGTCGAGCACATTGATCACCGGATTTCCGATTGTCTCAGCGAACAGGGCCTTGGTCTTTGGTGTGATGGCGCGCCGGAAATTTTCTGGCTGATCGGGGTCGACGAACGTGGTGTCGATACCGAATCGGCGAAACGTTACGTCGAACTGGGAATAGCTGCCGCCATACAGGGTCCTGGCGGAAACCAGATGATCGCCTGCCTCGAGCAGAGTAAGTAGCGCGACCATCTCTGCCGCCAGGCCAGAGGAGGTGGCGACCGCAGCGCGCCCGTTCTCCAGCGCCGCCATGCGTTCCTCGAATACGGCCGTGGTCGGATTGCTCAGGCGCGTGTAGATGTTGCCGAAGGTCTGAAGATTGAAAAGACTCGCCGCATGGTCGGCGCTATCGAACACGTAGGATGTGGTTTGGTGAATGGGTTGCGCGCGGGACCCCGTTCCCGGGTCGGGAAGCTGGCCAGCATGCAGGCAGATCGTTTCCACTTGAAACTGGCGGTCGGTCATTCGATGCCTTTCCTCAGTCTGGTCTGTTCCGGTTGTTCGGGAGTTCTGGACGCGCTCAGTACGGCAAATACATCGGCCGCTTTGCGGAAATGACTTGCGTATTCACTCCGACAAAGTTCAGTCCGCCAAAAAGACGCGCGTACTCGATCTTAATGCACCGGTCCATGACCACTTCGAGCCCGGCCTCCCGCGCTGTTGCCGCTGCGTCGTGGTTGATAACACCCAACTGCAGCCAGAGAACCTTTGCACCAATGGCAATTGCCTGATGGGCGATTGGGGGGATGTCTTCGGCGCGTCGGAAGCAATCCACGAGCTCCACCTTCTCGGGTATCGCCGTCAACGTGGGATAGCAGCGCTGACCAAAGACCTCTTGGTACGCCGGATTAACGGGAATGACGCGATAGCCGTGGTCCAGCAGATATTTTGCTGCAAAGTTGCTCGGGCGATGCCATTTTGCTGAAAGCCCGACCACCGCGATCGTTCGGCATTCTTTGAGTATGCGTCTCAGCGTTGGTATGTCCGTCGAATCCGTCACCGTCGTTTCTCCGCCCAAACCCCGGTAAAGCCGTTGAAGCTCAAGAAGCGGTCCGATGTCAGCACCAGCGCTGAAAAATCCTCTACTTCGATACTCTCCAGCCTTTCCTTGGCCCGGTTGCGAACATCGCGCCACGCCCCCACGTTGACACCATAACCGAGGAATCGCTGATTGGTCACGATTACCGCCGCCGCTTTTCCCACACGCATTTCGACGATCCGCTCCTGAGCGCTGAGATCCAACTGATCGAAGCGGCTCAGCTTGATGTTCGCTGCCGTAATGGTTCTGCCCTCGACGACCACGTAGACGAGCTTCGGCGTCGCCTCGTCGGCAAAGACATCCGGGCTCAGCGTTACGAGGAGCAGTAGCAGCGAAGGTAGCAATTTGGACACTGGATCCTCCCCAGGCACCGATGAATGGCGGTCCCCGCCGCGCATCTGACAGCATAGACCCTGTGCAAAACCTTGCTCCTCGAAACTTGGCGGTTTATATACAGGGCGCCCGCCGAAAACAGAGTCAGAGTCGCCGACATGAAGGAATCGTCCCCCAGAACGATCTACCGCAAGGACTACCGCCCACCCGAGTTCTTGATCGATCACGTGGAGCTACGCTTCGAATTGGGCGAGGAGTCGACGCGCGTACAGTCGAAGCTTGCACTGCGCCGGAATGGCGCTCGAGGCGGGCCGTTGCGGCTCGATGGGTCGGAGTTGGAACTGGTCTCACTGGCGCTCGACGGAGAACCGTTGGCCCGGCACCGATATCGGCACGAGTCGGACACCCTGACGATCACCGGCGTGCCGGACAAATTCGAGCTCGAGGTGGTGACTCGAATTCGGCCCCAGGAGAACACCGCCCTGGAAGGCCTCTATAAATCGGGTGGCAACTTCTGCACTCAGTGCGAGGCCGAGGGTTTCCGCAAAATCACGTTCTTCCTCGACCGCCCCGATGTGATGTCGCGCTATGAGACCACGATTGTCGCCGATGCGGCCCGATACCCGGTGTTGCTTTCCAACGGTAACCCGGTCGACGGGGGGTCGCTCAGTGACGGCCGGCATTGGGTGCGCTGGGAAGACCCCTTCCCAAAGCCCTGCTATCTGTTTGCTCTGGTCGCTGGCGATCTTGCCTGCGTCGAAGACAGCTATCGCACCCGCTCCGGGCGCCGGGTGGTGCTCCGCGTCTACGTCGAGTCTGCGAATCTCGACAAGTGCGAGCACGCGCTACAGTCGCTCAAGAAAGCAATGGCCTGGGACGAGCAGGTGTTCGGGCTCGAATACGATCTGGAAATCTACATGATCGTCGCCGTGAGCGACTTCAACATGGGCGCGATGGAAAACAAGGGGCTCAACGTATTCAACACGAAGTATGTGCTCGCGCGCTCGGACACGGCAACAGATGCCGACTATCGCGGCATCGAGGGCGTCATCGCTCACGAATACTTTCACAATTGGACGGGCAACAGGGTGACCTGCCGTGATTGGTTTCAGCTCAGCTTGAAGGAAGGCCTCACCGTGTTCCGGGATCAGGAGTTTTCTGCCGACATGGGGTCTCGCGCGGTTCAGCGCATCGAAGACGTCCGCATGCTGCGCGCCGTTCAGTTCCTCGAGGACGCCGGCCCCATGGCACATTCGGTGCGGCCGGACGCTTACATGGAGATTAACAACTTCTACACCGCAACGGTCTACAACAAGGGCGCGGAGGTCGTGCGGATGATGCATAACCTGTTGGGGCGTGAAGGATTCCGCAGGGGCATGGATCTGTATTTCGAGCGCCATGACGGGCAAGCCGTGACCTGCGATGATTTCGTAGTGTCCATGGAGCACGCGAACGGGGCGGATCTAGAACAGTTTCGGCGCTGGTATGCCCAATCAGGTACGCCGGTCTTGGCCGTTCTGGCCGATTGGAATGCGTCGGAACGGACATACACTCTGACCGTTTCCCAAAGTTGTCCGCCGACGCCCGGCCAGCAGGAAAAGAAACCCTTTCACATCCCACTCGCCGTCGGGCTCATCGGTCCCGAGGGCAAAGACTATCCGCTTTGGCTCCGCGGCGAGGTCGACGCGGGAGGGGCGAGCACGCGCGTGCTCGAAGTGCGAAATGCGGTGGAGACGTTTCAATTCGTTGGCCTGCCGGCCCGGCCCGTACCTTCCCTGCTGCGCGGATTTTCCGCCCCCGTGAAAGTGGAATATGAGGCACGCGATGACGAGCTCGCATTCCAGCTCGCTCACGATTCTGACGACTTCAATCGCTGGGAGGCGGGCCAAAAGCTGGCGTGCCGGGTGATTCTTCGCCTGGTGGCCGATCGTCGGCGCGGTCAACCACTCGTGCTCGATGGCCAATTGACCGAAGCAATGCGTCGGGTGCTGCTCGATCGTTCTGGGGATACGGAGTTGCGGGCGCAGGCTCTCTCGCTGCCGAGCGAAGCGTACATCGGGGAGCTCATGGGCGAAATCGACGTGGATGGCATTCACGCAGCGCGCGAATTCGTCCGCCACGGAGTCGCAACCGCGCTTCGCCAGGATCTGCTCAGCACCTACGATGACCTATCGGCGGCAGGCAGCTACTCCATCGATAGTGTGGCGGTGGGCCGGCGCGCTCTGCGCAACGTTTCTCTCGCCTACCTGAGCGCTGGTGAGGATTCCGAGTCCTTGCAGTTGTGTTCGCGCCAGTACCGCGACGCCGATAACATGACCGACACCATTGCGGCGCTTGCGCTGCTCGCGGACCGCGATGGGCCGGAGGTGGATGCCGCCCTGGACGACTTCTACCGGCGCTGGCAAGAGGACGCGCTCGTGTTGGACAAATGGTTCAGCGTACAAGCCGTCTCCAGCCGCCCTGACGTGCTCGACCGAGTGCGCGCACTCATGGAACACGAGGCATTCAGTATCCGGAACCCGAACAAGGTGCGTGCCCTGATCGGGGCTTTCTGCGCGGGTAATACCGTACGATTCCACGACCGATCAGGTCGAGGATACGAGTTCCTGTCCGAGCAGGTGGTCCGTCTCGATGCCCTGAATCCCCAGACCGCAGCGCGCCTCTTGCAGCCGCTCGCCAGGTGGAAACGCTATGATCCGGACCGGCAAACCCAGATGCGGAGCGCGTTGGAACGCATTCTGGGCGCCCCCGGACTGTCGCCAGACGTGTTCGAGGTGGCATCCAAATGTCTGAAATAGGGTTGGGGTTTGTTGGCCGCCCCGACGAGGCCAGGGCCTGGAGACACTATAGGCTGTTCTCGGCGCAGCGGCTCCGGCTTCGAGCTTGCTGCCGTCACTCTTCGTTCGGGGGTCTCGGACGACGAGGCCTCAACCAAAGCTCGCCACTCTTGTGCGCGGCATCCAGAGTCCTGGTGGCCGAATCGAATCCGAATGCCACTTGGGCTTCCAGAGCCTGCCGTGCCATGGCTCGGAGGAGGTCTCGCAGGTTCGTGAGTGCCTCCTTGGAACGCCGTTGGGACTCGTGGTGACAGCCCGGAAGGTCCACTTCCGCCACCATGATCTCGCCTTCGTCGACGAGTTTCACCTCGCGACACACGCGCTGAATCAATTTCTGCAGGTTTCGATTCTGGGCCAGGCATTCGAATCGGAAGCGCCGAATATCTCTCTCCTGCGCGGCTTCGATGAGTCGCTCGAGCAATATGAGGCCGACGCCGCGGCGTTGCATGTCGTCGACGACAGTGATGGCGACTTCCGCCAGCCATGGATCGTCCCGAGTTCGTATGAAGCGGCTGATTCCGACGCCGCGCCCTTCCGTACCCCTCGGCTCCAACATGACGGCGCCAAGTGCGAAGTGGTCGATGCAGTCCGTCTCCGTGAAAAAGCGCAGCTCCTCTTCGGACAGGGAGTTTTTCGCCACAAAGAAACGCCTGTAGCGGGACTGGGCGGACAGTTCCGCGAATCCGCGCAGTAGCCGCTCTTTGTCTGATGGGCGAACCAGTCTCAGCTGTAACAGCGTGCCGTCCCGGCAGGTCACACGCTCCGTATAGTTTTCGTCAAATTTCAATCTGTTAATCATGCCCGCTTCGTCCAATTCGCGGAATGTTCCACATCCCGAACGTTGAGTCGAAGTAAATTGTGCACTGCGGCATGCGAAAACGCTAGTTCCATCCGCTTAGCGCTTGATCAAAGGACCGACCTGTGTGGCGCGTGTCTGCTAGAATCCCGCGACTCCGTTACACAGCGATCCGATTCGACCAATGTCCGTTGTTCGTACCCGCTTTGCTCCGAGCCCGACCGGCTATCTACACATTGGCGGCGCCCGCACGGCCCTGTTTTCCTGGCTTTTCGCCCGCCACCATGGCGGTCAGTTCATTCTCCGCATCGAGGACACGGACCTGGAGCGCTCCACAGCGGCATCGGTCAACGCGATTCTGGAGGGGATGACGTGGCTGGGGCTCGACTACGATGAAGGGCCGTTTTTTCAGACCAAGCGCATGGACCGCTACAAAGAGGTTATTCGGCAGATGTTGGAGGCGGGCACGGCTTATCGCTGTTACATGACTCGCGAGGAGTTGGACGCGCTCCGCGAGGACCAGATAGCCCGCAAGGCCAAGCCCCGCTATGACGGGCGGTATCGTGACCACCAAGGGCCGCCTCGCCCGGGCGTCGACC
>JBFGYN010000142.1:0-9118 GCA_041587415.1 Candidatus Competibacterales bacterium
CCACTGTCGACACCGCCTTTTCGTTTCCAGACGATGTGGGCGGGCTCGGCCGATCCCTCGAGCGCTGTGTCGGCATGGGCAAGTGCCGAAGTTTCAACGGGGCCATGTGCCCCAGCTTCCAGGCGACGCGTGAGGAACGCTACTCGACCCGCGGGCGCGCTCACCTGATGCACGAGCTGATGCGGCACGAGGTCATTGCCGACGGGTGGGACAATGAGGTGGTGTTGGATTCGCTCGAGCATTGCCTGTCCTGCAAGGCGTGCAAGTCGGATTGCCCAACCCAGGTTGATGTGGCGAGCTACAAATCGGAGTTCATGTCGAAGCACTACGAGAGCAGGCGCCGTCCTCTCGCGCATTATGCCTTCGGTCGGCTCGGTGATGTTCTGCCCGTGCTGTCACGCTTTCCCAAGCTCACGAACGCTGGTCTGAGGGTGCCCTTGGCAAGGCGCATGGTCTGTCGCCAACTGGGTTTGAGCGAAAATAGGAACTTACCTTTGCTCGCAAATGAACCGTTCAAGGTTTGGGCGGGGCAGCACTGCGAGGATACGCGTGCAGGTTTTCATTGGTTCAACACGAAATCCAGTTCCGAAGTAGTCCTGTGGATCGATTCGTTTAATGGTTATTATCGACCTGACCTCTTGCGCGCCGCGGTTCGATTGCTGACCAATGCGGGTTTCCGGGTCGGGGTATCCAACCGGCGTTTCTGCTGCGGCCGGCCACTGTATGAGCACGGTTTTTTGAAGCAGGCCCGGGCTCGACTCAATGAAATTCTGCATGAGTTTCATGATCGGTTACCGGAGGACGCTTCAATCCTCGTTCTCGAACCGTCTTGTCTTTCCGTCTTCAAGGATGAGTTAACCAACATGATTTCGGGCGATGAGCGCGCGCGCGATCTAAGTCAACGGGCAAAGACCGTTGGCGACTTCTTGAGAGAGAACGGCATCGAACCGAAACGCAAGCTGGAATCCGGGATATTGCATCTTCATTGTCACCACAAGTCCGTCGTCACAGGCTCAAATGAACGAGGCTGGTTGATGGATTCTTTCCAGAAGTTGTCGGAACCGGAGAATGGTTGCTGCGGGATGGCCGGGAGCTTCGGCATGAAGTCTAAAACGCGGTGGATTTCAGAGCGCTTGTTTCGCCGCAATTTGGGTCCTCGGATCAGCGAGAGTGACGATTCAGTGCTAATCGTAGCGAACGGGTTTAGCTGCAGGGAGCAAATCGAAGCTGAAACGGGCAGAAGACCGCTTCACCCGATAGAGATCGCGGAGCGTTGCCTGCCGGCCGATTGAGGTGGGCAGGACGAAACGGAATGGTGCGTCGCTCTTGGTAGGAGTCAACGGCTGGCGAAAGGCCACCGCCACTGTTCGCGAGCGAGCTTGCTGCGGCGACCGCGTGTTGGTTTTTTGGGGCAAGCCCCTGTGACGCCGGACGAAATCAACCAGAGGTAAGGAAAAGCAGAATGACCGATGCATTACTTAGGCGCGCCGCGTGTGTTGCCGATTTAAAAGATATCGCCGAGTCGCGCATTCCGAAGTTCGCCTACCAGTACCTTACGGGTGGGTGCAACGACAACTGCGCTGTCAGGAAGAACCGCGAGGCACTTGATGCAGTCTATTTGAGGCCCAACTATCTGAGTACCTGTGAAAAGGTAGATCTGTCCGCGACGCTTTTTGGACAGACCTACAGTGCGCCGTTCGGCGTTGCCCCACTCGGCTTGAGTGGTTTGATTTGGCCCGGGGCCGCCGAGTTCTTGGCTCAGGCGGCCCATGAAGCAAACATTCCCTTCGTTTTGAGTACGCTCGCCAGCACCTCGATCGAGACCGCCGCCGAACGCGCGAAGGAGAATTTTTGGTTTCAGCTCTATCCGCCATCGGATCTTGAGATTCGTGCCGACCTGATGCGGCGTGCCCAGGCCGTGGGCTGCCAAAACCTTGTCGTGACCGTCGATGTTCCGTCTGCGGGAAGAAGACCAATGGATATCAAGAACGGTCTTTCCGTTCCTCCGAAAATCAGTGCAAAGAGTGCCGTGCAGGTCATGATGCGCCCCGCCTGGGCATTGGCGACAGCCAGAGCAGGCATGCCCCAGTTTGCCACGATGTCGCCTTATATGAAGAATTTGAGCAACTTGAGCGATGTGGCTAACTACGTGCGCACGGCACTCAAGGATATTGTCGACGCGAAAATGTTGCGCCAAATTCGTGATTCATGGACCGGCAATCTAATCGTCAAAGGCATTAGCAATGTTGAGGATGCAGAATCCGCAATCGAGGCGGGCGCGGACGGGTTGATCGTATCCAACCACGGCGGTAGGCAACTGGACGCCGCTGAGCCCTCCATCACTACGGTCGCAGCGATTGCATCCGCCGCTGGCGATCGTACCGTGGTCATGGCGGACAGCGGCGTCGGGTCTGGGCCGGATATCGCGAAGTTTCTTGCTCGAGGCGCGCAGATGGTCTTTGCCGGTCGCGCGTTCACCTATGGCGTCGGCGCGTTTGGCAAACCGGGCGCGGAGCACACAATCGACATCTTGCGCGCTGAACTGAAACAGGTGTTGGAACAATTGCGCTGTTCGGCTCCATCGAGACTTCCCGAATATCGCGCGTGAATCCGCATCGGTAAGTGCGTTCCTGGGGTAGCACACGCTGCGGATCGGTGAGCGCTCGACTAGACTCCGGAGTAGGGAGGAAATCACTGAAGTTGGAGTCTCATTACGGCCCTGAGCGTTCGGGGCGCTGTGGGATACGCCTATGCGCAGCTCGGACATTCGAGTCTGACGGGCACCGTAACGCACCATCTGAAGGAGCGAATTGCGAAAGAATGCTGATACGCGGTTGGGACCGACCGCATTCGATATTGTCGGGTCAGGATGTCCCTCGAACCATCAATTACCATAAGAGGTAAGTGCATGCATACTACAAAGTTCCTGAAGTTCTTGATTGGCGCAGCGTTCGCCACTATCGCGCTCACCACCGTCACAGCCGCAGCCGAGTACCCCGAGAAGCCGGTTACCTATATCATCCCGTTCGGGCCAGGGGGGGAGTCCGATATCAGTGCTCGCCTCCAGCAGCCCTATTTCAAGGAGATCACCGGCCAGGATATGGTCATCCAGTACAAGGATGGTGGCGGCGGCGCAGTCGGCTGGTCACAGCTCAACGGCATGCCTGGCGACGGCTACACCATCATGGGGACGAATCTGCCACACATCGTTCTGAAACCCATGCAGAAGGACGTGGGCTTCACCACGGACGGCATTGCCAACGTGTACTTCTTTCACTACACGCCGGACGCCATCGTGGTGACCGCCGACTCACCATTCAAAACTCTGGACGACCTCATCCAGGCCGCCAAGGCAGCGCCCGGCGCGGTGACTTTTTCCGGCTCCGGAACGTTCACGGCCAACGACGTCGCCAAAGCGCGATTCGACAAGCTGGCGGGCATCACCACCACCTATATCCCCTTCAAGGGCACCGGTGCGGCGGTCACGGCATTGCTCGGTAATCAGGTGCAGGCCCAGTGGGGCTACACCACGGTCGGCGCGGCACAGGGCGATCAAGTCAGAATGCTGGCGGTGGCCATGGAGGAGCGCCACCCAAGCTTCCCCGACGTGCCGACCTTCAAGGAACTGGAATTCGATCTCGTCGGCGGAGCGTATCGCGGGCTCGCGGTTCCGGAGTCCACTCCCGAGGACGTGCGAACCCAGGTATCGGATGTGCTCGACAAGATCAACAAGACACCCGAATTTCGCAGCAAGATGGAGGAGGCGGGCTTTGCACTGATCGATGTGCCTTACGATCAGGTACCGAGCTTCATGGAAAAGAGGATCACTGAGTACACCGAGGCTGCTAAAGATCTCGGGATTACCAAGTAGGCGTGGGCCAAATAGGCGCGGGAGTATTGCGACGGGCGGACTGCGGTCCGGCGAAGTCCTCACCCCGGTTCGTGGGCTGCGACCAGGAATCACTTGGCGCAGCCGACCCGTTTGCCCAGGCCGAGGCTGGACTCTGATCGAGAGGTTGACGTGAATGTTCGGAATTGAACACCTGCTGGCAGCGCTGGAACCCTTCAACCTGCTCCTGGCGATCCTGGGCGTTGCGGCTGGCACGATCATCGGCTCATTGCCCGGCCTATCAGCGACCATGGCGGTTGCGATTCTGGTGCCTTTTACCTTTGCCATGGCGCCGGCGTCCGCATTGATCATGCTGGGCGCGATCTACACCGGCGCCATATACGGTGGCGCCTACGCCGCAATATTGGTCAACACGCCGGGTACGCCGTCTGCCATCGCCACGACCTTCGATGGGTATCCGATGGCGCGCCGGGGGGACGGTGACCTGGCAGTTACGTTGGCCTGCATTGCGTCCGTATTCGGCGGGCTCGTCGGGGCGCTGTTTCTATTGACCCTCGCGCCGCCGCTGGCAACGGTGGCGCTGAAATTCGGTCCCATCGAATATTTCTGGCTCGCCATCTTCGGGCTGACCCTGATCGCAGCGCTCTCCGAGGGCAATACTCTCAAGGGCTTGATTGGCGGCTGCCTGGGCTTGCTGCTTTCGACCGTCGGTGTTGCAGTCGTCGGTGGTGACATTCGCTATACCCTGGGTGTGGTCGAAATGCAGGGTGGAATCGAGGTCGTTTCGGGCCTGATTGGCCTCTACTGCGTTCCCGTGATCATTGACCTGGTAGCAACCGCCGATCCCCACCTCAAGGTTTCGGGGAAATCCCGGGGCTTCCGACTTCCGGAGGCGATGGCCATATCGTGGCGTTACAAATTCAATCTGATTCGGAGTTCGGTCATTGGGACACTCGTGGGGATCCTTCCGGGCGCCGGCGGCTCGGTAGCGGGCCTGGTGGCCTATGGGGAAGCACGCCGTGCCTCGACCGAATCCGAAAATTTCGGCAAGGGTGCGCCCGAGGGGATTCAATCGACGGAGTCGGCCAATAACGCCACGGTGGGCGGTGGATTCATCCCCACGCTGGTGCTGGGCATTCCCGGCACCCCGCCCGATGCCGTGATACTCGGAGCCTTGCTGATCCAGGGCGTAAGAACCGGCCCGGCGCTGTTTCAACAGGGCGGAGACGTGGTCTACACCTTCATCTACGGACTGCTGCTGGCCACGGTGCTGATGTTGCCCGTCGGTCTGCTCATTGGCCGATACGCCTATCAGTCGATCATCCGGTTACCAAAAGCCATTCTTGTCCCAGGGGTCGCCTTCCTGTGCGTGATCGGCTCCTACGCGATTCGAAACAGCATGACCGATGTCTTGATCATGCTCGTCCTTGGCGTTATCGGTTGGGTGTTGGGCCGATTCGGTTTTGCCGCGTCGCCCATAGTCCTGGGGCTGATTCTGGGGCCAATTGCCGAGCAAGGATTCGTTCAGGGCCGTCTCATTGGTGGGGCGAAAGGCGACGTCCTGGGCGAGTTCCTGGGGCGGCCAATTTCCATGGTGATCATTGCACTCTCGCTGCTGTCACTTTTTTATCCGATGCTGGCGAAACGAATGCAATTGAAAAGCAAAGGGGTTGGCAATGCAGACTGAGAATCCGCGCGACTACGCTGGTATCGGCTTCGCCGTGGGATTCATTGCGCTCGGCATTTGGGCCATTACAGAAACCCGTGAGATGAGCGATATGGGGGCCACATTTCCGCGGACGATCGGAATGGCAATGATCCTGTTCGCGGTCACATTCATCGTTTTTGCCGTCATGAGGCCGCCGCGTGCCCGGGTACCCGTCGAGCGCGGCTCCACTCCACGGCGCATCGCGCTGGTCGCCGTGACCGCGGTCTGGATATTATTGCTTCCCGTCGCAGGATTCTATGTCACCAGCCTCGCCGCCTTCGTGCTCCTGTGTTTTATCGCCAATTACGATCCTCTCAGCACGCGAAAGGTGGCAACGTGGGTCGCCGCTGCCTTCGGTGTGGTGACGGGTTTCTACCTGCTATTCGCCAAAGCGCTATTGGTTCCCTTGCCCACCGGCGCGATCTTTTAGGCCGCCCAGACGCCGGCAAGCCGGCTCCTACAAGGACCAGGCTCCTGCAGGCGGTGCAGGTGGCCGCTCTCGCGAACCTGCGACATCGATTTGCCAGCAAGCCCGCTCCGACACTTCTATGCTTCGCTTGGAGATAAACGCGGGATGGACCCAATGGGCAACAGCCAGCAAGAAGCTCTACACGTGGTCTTCGGAACGGGCCCGCTGGGAATGGCCGTCATGCGTGAGTTGCTGAGCAGCAATCAATCGGTACGCATGGTAAACACCAGCGGAGAGGCCAATGTTCCACAAGGCGCCCATGTGGTCAAAGGCGACGCATATTCGGCGACCGCTACAACCCGATTGACCAAGGACGCATCGGTGGTCTATCAGTGTGCCCAGCCACCCTACCATCACTGGCCCAAGAAGTTTCCTCTGTTACAGGCGGCGATTCTCGAGGGCGCGGCTGCGAACAAGGCCAAGTTGGTCCTTGGCGATAACCTCTACATGTACGGGGAGGTGCACGGGAAAATTCACGAAGATTTGCCGTATAACGCCCACACACGCAAAGGAAAAACCCGGGCCCAAATGGCGCATACGGCTCTTGCAGCCCACGAGGCCGGGAGAGTACAAGTGGCCATTGGGCGCGGTTCCGATTTCTTTGGCCCTGGGGTCTTGAACTCGACGTTGGGGCAGCGAGCGATCTATCCCGCCTTGGCGGGCAACACCGCCCAACTCATCGGCAACCTCGATGTCCCCCATACACACACGTTCATCGACGACTTTGGCAAGGCCTTGGTTGTGTTGGGTCAGCACGATGAGGCGATGGGACAGATTTGGCATGTGCCCAATGACAGCCCAACCATTACCCAAAGAGAGTTGATGACGATATTTTTCGACGAGATCGGTAACCCGCCGAAGATGAAGGGCATGACTAAGCTGATGTTGATGCTTGGCGGCCTGTTTGTGCCGGCGGCACGTGAAACCATCGAAATGATGTACGAGTTTGAAAATCCATTCGTCGTGGACAGCAGCAAATTCGAGGGTACCTTCCGAATCAAGGCGACACCGATCCGCGAAGCGGTGCGTCGGACGGTCGAGTGGTACCGGGCCAATCCACGATGACGGCGAGGGGGTCGGGCCATAGTGCATGCGGCAACGCCACGTTTGGGCCAGTTATTTCGCCGGCTCGGTCGCACCACCATAGTCCTTCCAGGCCTCCAGCCCCCCTTCGATGAGCCGGGCGTTCAGGCCCTTGGCATGAAGTGTGTCCATCACCGACCTGCTCACCGGGCCACCATGTACGCAATAGACAGCGATCTCTCGCGCGGGGTCCAGTTCACCGCTCCAGCCTTCGATGGCGTTAGGGTCGTGCCAGCTCGCCCCGGTAATGGCGACCGGGTCCTCGGCACGATCCTCACGGCGGCGCACGTCCAGCAGCGTGATCCCCAGGCCGGCAGTGAGTCGGCTCTGCAGGTCCGCCGGGGTGATGTTTCGTTCCATGGGAGTCTCCTCACATCAGCAGTGAATAGGCAAGGCCCGCGGCGGCGCATGCACCGATCGCGGGAATGACACCGACCTTGTAGCGCCAAAGCGCCGTGAAAGTGGCGCACGTGATCAGCAATGAGAACCACTCGAAACGTCCGTCAAACGGTGCGTCTTCGGTAGCCTCCGGCCAGAGTACGTGCCAGGCAAAAAAAACGGCGAGATTCAGCACCACGCCGACCACTGCGGCAGTTATGCCGGTCAGAGTCGTCGTGAACTTCACGTCGTGACGCGTCGCCTCCACCGCCGGTGCACCGATCAGAATGAAGAGGAACGATGGCAGGAACGTGAAGACGGTGGCCACCGTAGCGCCCGCGATGCCTGCGAGCGCAAGACTCTCCGGGCCGAAAATCTCCTTCGTCCAGCCGCCCACGAATCCGACAAAAGCCACCACCATGATGAGTGGGCCGGGGGTGGTTTCGCCGAGCGCCAAACCGTCGATCATCTGGGTGCCCGTCAACCATCCATAGTGGTCGACGCCGCCCTGATACACGTAGGGCAGCACCGCGTAAGCTCCGCCAAACGTCACCAATGCCGCCTTGGTGAAGAACCAGCCCATCTGGGTGAGTGGGCCGCGCCAGCCGTAGTTGAAATATAGAAAGCCCTCGACGGCGAGCCAAAGCGCAATGCCGATCGCCAGGTGAACGATAGTGGATCGCCACGTAAACCGAGCGTTGTCGGGTATGGGCGTGTGCTCGTCGATGAGCGCCGGCCCGAACGACTTGTCGGAGGCGCCGTGGCCGCCGCCCAGCGTGAATTTGTCAGGTGCGAGTCGCCCGCCCAAGTAGCCGACAAAACCAGCCGTCAGCACGATGTAAGGAAAGGGTACGCCCAGGGCGAAGATGGCGAGGAAGGCCGCGGCTGCCATACCCCAGAGCACCCCGTTGTGGAGCGCCCTCGACCCGATCCGGTAGGCGGCAAAAACTACGATTGCGGTCACCGCCGGCTTGATGCCGTAAAGAATTCCAGCCACTACCGGCACGTCGCCGAATGCCAGATAGATCCAGGTCAGGGCAATCAGGATCGCCAACGACGGCAGCACGAATAGCACGCCGGCAATGATGCCGCCCAATGTACCGTGCATCAGCCAACCGATGTACGTCGCGAGCTGCTGCGCTTCGGGCCCGGGCAGGACCATGGTGTAGTTGAGCGCGTGCAGAAAGCGGCGCTCGCTGATCCATCGTCGCCGCTCCACCAGCTCGGTGTGCATCATTGCGATCTGGCCTGCTGGGCCGCCGAAGCTGACGAAGCCCAATTTCAGCCAGTAGAGAACGGCCTTCGAGAGGGACACGGAGGCCGGTGGTGCCTGGCCCGTCCCAAGCCCCTCGGTTGTGCTCGACATGGTCTATTCCCGTTGGCTGCCGGTTTATGAACTCTGCCCGTCATGTCTTGCTACCCGATCAACCGAGGTGGGATGCCTGATCGGCCGGTGCGGTGGCGAACTGGGCGACAAGATCGCCGGGAACCGTATGCTACCGGCGGCGCCGTTCCGGCGCGAGCACCGCTATGGCGGAGTGCCGGCTGGCCGCCTGGAGGCCACTTGTTGGGCGCCAAGCCGACGGCCATGCCCGGCTGTATGCACAGCACGTCCCGCCGGCCGACCAGG
>JBFGYN010000143.1:0-9053 GCA_041587415.1 Candidatus Competibacterales bacterium
ATTACCCCTTGCTGGTTTGCTTTACCGTTGACCGGAATGTCCGGTTGCACTTTCTGCCCGCCGAAGCTCTGGGAGAATCGGCGTGCTGCCTTATCTCGTAATACTCGTCTCGAGCAGTTACAGGTGTTAACGGCAGGGGAAGGAAAAGCTTTAGGAGATCGCTGAATAAAGGTTTACGGCGGAACGCCTTGCGGGAGCACTACCCGTTTGTCCCAGGGTTCTGACCCTGGCGTGTAACCCGCCGCCCGCGACGTCCGGGGCAGGCTGAGATAGGGTGCGCTCGGCGTTTGTCCACGTAGAAGCGAGATTGCTCGCGAAGGTCGACGGCAAATTCGCGAGCAAGCTCGCTCCTACGGTGCTCCTATGACACAACCGGGTAATGCGTCGCGCCAGATTGATCTGCGGAAGAACCGCGTGACAGGGCCGATCAGGGCAACCGGTCGAACAAGGACAGGGATTGAACCTGGGCAAACGTCTTCTGGGCTGCTTCCAGCCCGGTCAGGTAGCGCGTGAACCGGGTGACTGCCTCGGCATAGTCCAGATCCCGCAATTCCGACAGGGTCTCGTTCGCACGCAATGCCAGCACGTCGTTCGCTTCGGAATAATTGTCCAGGCTCTGAAGCCGCGCCCCCACCTGGGCGCGGGTACCCGACAGGTGGTCGAGAGTCCGGTCCAGGTCGTTCAGCGCGTTCGCGACGGTCTGATCGAGCCGTGACTGGCCCACCGTGCCCACGGCGCCCGCCTCGAGCGAATCGGCCAGACCAGAAACCAGGTTGAACACCGACTCGCCGCGGCTGGGTTGAACGTGAAAAACATCGCCGGCCTCGGGCGCCCCGTCCACGGAAATTCGAGCACCGTTGAAAGCGATCTGGGAACCGGCCTGATAGGGCTGCGCGGCCAACACCGAAGCGCCGGTATCCACATCGACCACATCGAAGCTGTCACTGGCCGTGAACCGAACCTCGAACGAATGGGGCACGTAGGTGGCGGGATCGGCCACACCGAGGTCGTGGACGACGCCCGTACCCGTATTGCCGGTGTCCTGGTCGACCTTGAATGTGCCGTTTCCGGGGCGAATCGACATGAACACATCGAATCCGGAATCGCCGTCCGGCACTTCCCTGCCGGGTGCCACCTGGATCGTTCGCCGACCCTGGTCGCCCGCAAACACCACCGAGCCGCCAGCGGATTGCTCGAATGGTTGGCTCGAGTCGGAGAAGCCGCCGAATAGGTAGCGGCCGTAACCGTCCGACGAATTTGCGATCTGGATGAACTGCTCGTTGATATGCCGGAGCTCGATGGCAAGGTCGCGCCGGTCCGAATCGCTCAGCGCGCTGCTCCCGGCCTGCACGGCAAGCTCGCGCGCCCGCTGGACCAGGTTCTCCGAATCCGCCAACGCGCCTTCCTCCAGTGCCAACCGAGTCTGTCCAACGTCGAGATTGCGCTGGTACTGGTCGAGATCGGCGAGATGCCGATCCATGTCGACGATTCGGGCGGCAGCCGTAGGATCGTCGGCTGGCGTCAAGACGCGCTCCCCGCTGGCGAGTTGCGCCTGTGTGCGATTCAGCTCAGCCTGCTGGCCAAGCAGACTCTGGAGACTCTGGTTGAAAATCTGCTGTGAAGATACGCGCATGGTCAACGCCTCACCGCCGCGAGGAGCGACTGGAACATGTTCTCGGCGACACCGATCACTTCGGCAGCGGCCTGGTAAGCCTGTTGAAAACGAAGCAAATTCGCCGCCTCCTCGTCGAGATTCACACCGGCCACCGATTCCCTGGCAGCGATAGCCTGCTCGTGCAAGGCCGCGTGCGCCGACACCCCGTTACGAGCGGCGCGCGTCGCCGCACCCACGTCCGCGATCAGCGCCGAGTAGTCTTCGCCGGGTCGCACGGAGCCAGCGCCGAAATAGCCGCTTTCGGAGACAGCGGCCAGGACAAGGGCATTTCGATTGTCACCGCTGCCCGCCGAATTCGGTCCGATCTGGAACACGTCGCCCGCCGCAGGCGCCCCGTCGATTCGAACTCGGAGTCCGTTTGCGTCGATGTCGGCGCCGGGGGTGTAAGCGACGCCGCTCGAGAGAGGTAATCCGCTGCCCACGTCAACCACATCGAAGGTGGTCGGCGGATCCGCGAAGCGAATCTCGATCGGGTCGAGCAAGGCAGGATTGGTTGAGTCGATGACCTCACCCGGGGTGATGCCAGCACTGCCGAGGTTCCCGGGAGCCATTTGCGCAAGCACGGGTGCCGCGGCGGCGAACCGGGCCGGGTCCGATATGGCGGTATCGAACCCCACGGCAGCCTGCCGGGTCGGGCGAACCAGGAACCGGTCGCCGGCAGCTGCGGCACCGGCCCCGACATCGATGGTCAGTTCCATGCCGTCGACCTGAAACGGACCGGGGGCGCCGAGCACCTGACTGCTGCCGTCTTCGAGGCGGTGCAGCCGATAGTCGCTGCCATCGAACGAGACCTCGTAATCCGAGGTGCCGAGCGCGGCGGGATCCAGCACCGAAACCTGCACCAGCGCCTGACCGGCGTTGCCGGCATGCGCCAGCCCCACCGGTGCGCCGGCCGTAAACAGATCGCCGCCAAACGCACCGCTAAGATCCACTCCCATCCGGTTCTGCGCGTTCAAACGCTCCGACAGACCGAGAGCCAAGCGCCCGACCTGATTCAAGGTCGGATCCAGCACCTGCTCTCGAAACTCCAGTAGGCCGCCGATTCGACCGCCGCTGAGTGTGGAGGTGACATTCAACTGGGAATTCGGCCCCAGGAAAGCCACTTCCCTGCGGGCCGGATCGAAGGGTGAAGGCACCGCTGCCAACCGAGACGCCTGCCCGCCCACGACCAGGGCCTGGCCGCTGCCCACGAGTACGTTCATGGCGCCGTCGTCCTGCATCAAGGTCTTGACCCCGACATGACCTGCCAACTCCCGCACGGCTTCGTCCCGGCGATCCATCAGATCGTTCGCAGTACGGCGCTGGGCGGGCGACATGACCTGGAGCTTTTGATTGATGTCTGCGATTTCCTGGGCTAGGCCGTTCACTTCCGAGACGGACTGGCCAAGCGCCGAATTCACCTCGCCGTCCAGGGCCGTGAGCTGTTGATGCATGCCCTGAAAGCGGTCACTCAAGACCTTCGCCTCGGTGAGCAAAACCTCGCGCGCCGCCGGCGAGGCCGGCTGGTTGGCGACGTCCTGCATGGCGGAGAAGAATCGTTGCATGGGCTGGCTCAGGCCAAGCTCGTCGGTGGCCAGAAGCGCATCCACACGTCCCGCGAAGCTCTCGAGTGTTTCGAACTGTTGCCTCGTCGAGCCCACTTCACGAACCTGGGCCGTCAGAAAATCGTCGTAGACCCGGGCCACACCCGCAACGTCGACACCAGACCCCAGGCTCATGTACGCGAGGTCCTGCGGAGACTGGGTCTCGAACTCGGTCCGCTGCCGGCTGTAACCGTCCGTGGATGCGTTGGCGACGTTGTGGCTCGTGGTGGCCAAAGCCCGCTGAAACGCGCGCAGGCCGCTCACACCGATTCCGAATACCTCTGCCATCGACGTCTCTCGATTCGATTCGCTAGGGTGGCCCTGAACAAGTCCACCAGGAAACTGCGAGGGCACGGAAAACCACGACCCGGTTTCCGTTTTCCTCTGGGACCTCCGAACTCATCGGACTCCCGCTGTAGGTGCCGAGCAAAGCCGTCCTAGCTTTGCCCGGCCGGTGAGAACCGGAAAGCAAAGCTCTCGATTCTCGATTGAATTCAGCAAGTTCATCTCACTGAACTCAGCCGCATGTCCGTTTGCCGCGGTCAGTGCTGATCGAATCAACCCTTCCCTGTAGACACTATCGGCTAGCCCGCGGAATACTTGAGCGCCAAAAGCGCATCACGCATGGTGTCGCCATCCAGAATGCGTTCGATTTTTCGCGCGTAGCTGGGGTCCGTCGCATAGCCCGCCTGCTGCAAGGATTGCAGGAAGCGGGACGGTTCCGAAGCGGATTCGAGTGCTCCGGCGTAGCGAGGATTGCTCCGGAGCAAATGCACGTAGTCGTCAAAACTTTCCCGGAAGCTTGGATAGGCCCGAAACGCGGCATTGACGGGTCGCGGTGTCCCGTCTTCGAATTCCAACGTTCTGACGATGGCGCGCGCCCCGTCCCAGGTCCGGCCCGCCTTGATTCCGAAGAGATTGTGGGAGTGACGACCGGAGCGGTCCACCGGCATGTGACGGCCCCAGCCGGTCTCGAGAGCCGCTTGCGCCAGGACCACCTCGGGCCGCACGCCCAGTGCGTCGCCGGCTTGGCGAGCGTGGCGCCACAGGGATCGAACGAAATCGATGGGCTCATCGAATTTCGTCGATTGGTGCGGCGAGGTTCCGGTGCTGGCGGCCGCGGCAACCTGGGAGCGCGAATCGCCGAGTCCACGAGCCCGTTCCAAAGTTGCCTCGAGCGTTGACCTGGCCGGGGCGCTCGCTTCTGCACGTCCTCGGACCGGACTCGGTAGCGCGTACAGATCGCCGGGTGTGGACGGGGCGTCTCCCCGGAGTTGCCTCACCACCAAATCGGCGATCCCGAGCGAGCCCGATTGTCCCAGTGACAGAGCAAGCTGCTTGTCGTAGAGATCCCGGTAGAGATTGGACTGCTTGGATTCCGCGAGTCCCTCACCGAGCCCGGCTTGGCGCATAGACTTCAACATGCTTTGCAGAAACAGCGTCTCGAATTGGCGTGCTGCCTCCTCGAGCGCATCCGGGCGTTTCTTGGCACCCTCTGACTTCAGGGACTTGAGCGCCCCGAAATCCATGTAAAATCCGGTCGCGAACTCGCCGTTCACGTCAGCGTACCCGAACGGACAATACGGACTTGACGGAGCGAATCCACGGCTCGACGTCCGGGAAACGGGTGGCAAGCCTACGGGATTCGGCCACGGCGCTGGCGCGATCCGCCATGGCACCGACCACAACCACATGCCACTCACGGCCGCGACTTCGAACGCGGACGACGTCCGCGTCGGGGCGGTCGAGCAAACCCCGCTTGCGCATGAAATCCAGTGCCCCCGGACGATCCACCGCCGCACTGAGCTGCAACGTAAAACTCGCGGGGTCTTGGGCATCCAACCAATCACCCGTGCCGTCGACCCGATGGCGGAAGGAGGCCCCGCGCCGGGGCTCGTCAAGCGAGCTCCCGGGTCTGCCCACGGAGTGGGTCGGATGCGAGACGGCAGGTACCCCGCGAGCCTCGGAATAGGCGCCGCTCGAGAGGGCGGCTAGGGAGCCGATCTCCGGGTGCAGCGCCCAGCCATCGAAGGGGCGCGCTTCGCTCCCAGCGTGCGATCCGAAGGCGCGGTTGAGAGGCAGGTCCCGGAGTGAGGCGGCGGCCTTCACAAGGCCGGAGCCACGGCGGGCCGGAAGATCCACTGCCGGCGTCGCGGTTCCGAAGGGAGGCCCAAATTCACGGTGCAACAGGCGCGATCGTGTGCGGCGCGCAGCCGCATCGCTGCGCGGGGCTGGCTCCAACTCGTGGGGCACCCGGCGAGCCGGGTAGGTGTGCGCGGCTGGCTCGGTGCGGGAGGTGGGTTCCGTCGGGTGCGGGACACGCCTAGGGGCATGGTTGGGCACACGCGCGACGGCGGGGAGGTCCGTCTGCACGGTGCGCGTCTCATCGGCCGAATGGACACGGGCGACTCGCTCCCTCGACGCGTTCAAGTTGAGATGAACCGCGGCGGGCGCGGTCCATTGCTGGCCAACACCCGGAAATGCCGGCGGCCCACTCACCGGCCGCGGCACTTCGAAGGTCGGCACCACGGCAGTCGTCTGAAAAACCTCTCGACTCGGCTCCAATCGGGACGTTCCCGGGAACAGGAAACCGATCACCATCACCTGGGTTGCCAAGGCGATGGCGAGGGACGTGGCCAGAGTGTGGTTCTCCAGACCGGGCGACTGGCCCATCGTTCCCAAGACCGCTGAACTCATGACAGAAGACTCGACATTAGATCACCACCAATTGCGCGCGCAGCGCGCCCACCGATTTCAGCGCCTCGAGGATGGCAACGAGGTCGCTGGGCGTCGCACCGACGGAATTGACGGCGTCGACGATCTCGCGCAGGGACACACCGGGCCCGAACAGAAACATCGGCGAGGGCTCTTCATTGACTTGAATACTGGTTCGGGGCAGTACGACCGTCTCACCGCCGTCTGACAGGGGAGTCGGCTGGCTGGCGACCGGCTGCTCGACGATGCTTACGGTCAGGTTGCCGTGGGATACGGCAGCCGGCATGACCTTGACACTCTGCCCGATGACGACCGTCCCGGTCCGTGAATTGACGACGACACGCGCCGCTGCTTCACCCGGTGTCACCACGATGTTCTCGAGCATGGCCACGAATCCAACACGTTGCCCGCGGTTCTGGGGCGCCCGGACTCTTACGGACGAAGCATCGACGGACGACGCGACCCCGGGGCCGAACGACGAATTGATCGCATCGGCCAGGCGATCCGCCGTGGTGAAATCCGCCGTATGCAGGTTTAGTGTGAGACTGTCCCCGTCCCCGAAAGGCGTTGGAACCGAGCGCTCCACCGTAGCGCCATCTGGAATTCGGCCAACGCTCGGCACGTTGATCGAGACCTTCGAAGCCTCGCCCTCGACGCCCAGACCACCGACGACCACATTGCCCTGGGCCACGGCATAAACCTGGCCATCCGCTCCGCGCAAGGGCGACATCATCAGCGTGCCGCCACGGAGACTTTTCGCGTTGCCGATGGAGGACACCGTGACATCGATCCCCTGTCCCGGCTTGGCGAACGCAGGCAAGCTTGCCTGCACGGCTACGCCTGCCACGTTCTTGAGTTGGAAGCGCAGCTCGGGCGGCAGGATCACGCCCAGATTGGCGAGCATATTGCGGAAGCTCTGCACGGTGAACGGCGTCTGATTAGTTTGATCCCCGGTGCCGTCCAGGCCTACCACCAGACCGTACCCGACGAGCTGGTTACTGCGCACGCCGGCAATGGAAGCAAGGTCCTTGATTCGCTCGGCGGAGGCCTGGCTCGGCAGCAGGCAGAGCACGAGGGCCAGACTCGCCGATGCGCTTACGAGGCGGTTGAGGCAATTCATTTCTTATCGTTCCATGGTCCGTCAGAATGGGAAAATGGCGCTCACGAAGAAACGCGCGAGCCAACCGATCATGTTGGCGTCGGCGATCGCGCCGTGACCTTGGTAGGTGATTTCGGCGTTTGCCACACGAGTGGATGACACCCTGTTATCGGGCGCTACGTCGTCGGGGCGGACTTCGCCGCGAAGCTGAACGTACTCGTCTCCCTGGTTCAGCGTAATTCGTTTCTGGCCTTCCACCACCAGGTTCCCATTGGGCCGAACCTCGACCACGGAAACGGTCAGCTCGCCGCTCAGCCTGTTGCTCTGATCACTGGAGCCGCCGCCACTGAAATCGCGTTCCCCCTCGATCGTGGTCGACATGGGTATCCCATTCCACTTGGGCACGCGGCCGAGCAGGGTAGGCGCCGGGATGTCGAGCTCTCCGGACTTGTTGACACTCGTATTGGCGGACTTGCTGGCCTGGGTCCGCTCGGTAAGCACCACGGTGAGCATGTCGCCGACACGGCGTGCACGGCGATCCTCGAACAGTCGCACGTCCAGGCCAGCGTAGTATATTGCGCCGTTTATCGGCGGCGGAGCCTGGGGAACCGCAGCGGCAGGGGGCCCGGAGAGCTTGGGCGGAGGGGTGCTACACCCGGCGCCCACCATGAGCGCCAGGACAATGGGGAAGGTCGGAATGAACCTATTCATCAGAGGTTGTTGTTCGTGTACGCCAGCATCTGATCCGTGGTGGAGATAGCCTTGGAGTTCATTTCGTAGGCGCGCTGAGTCTCGATCATGTTCACCAGCTCCTCCACCGCATTGACGTTCGAGCTCTCGAGAAAACCCTGCTGCAGCCGACCCATCCCTGCGATCCCTGGTGTGCCCACCTGGGGCGCGCCGCTGGCAGAGGATTCGGCGAATAGATTCTCCCCATTCGGCTGCAGTCCGGTGGGATTGATGAAGTCGACGATCTGAATATCTCCGACCTGGATCGCCGCGGCGGACCCGGGCACCATGACGCTGACAACACCATCCGACCCAACAGTGATGGACTGAGCGTCCTCCGGAATGGAGATCGCGGGTTGCAGGGGGTAACCGCTCGAGGTCACGACATCGCCCTGATCGTTGCGCTGAAAGGTGCCGTCGCGGGTGTAGGCCAAGTCCCCGTCGGGCATCAAGATCTGGAAAAAACCATGACCGTCGATGGCCAGGTCCAGTGAGTTGCCAGTCTCCATCAGGTTGCCCTGACTGAAGATTTTCTCGGTGGCGACGACGCGAACACCGGTCCCCAGATGCAGACCGGACGGAAGCTGTGTGTCCTGAGAGGTTTGTCCACCGACTTGGCGTATGTCCTGGTACAGCAAGTCCTCGAAGACCGCACGCTGTTGCTTGTATCCCGTCGTGCTCACGTTGGCGAGATTCTGGGACACCGTCGCCATGCGGGTTTGCTGGGCATCGAGCCCCGTCTTGGCAATCCAAAGTGCCGGATTCATTCTTCCATTCTCCTTGTCTCAACGACTCGAAACGCGTGCATCGAAGGCTCGCAGGGCCGGTGGGTAACCGGTGTCAGCATCAGCCTAGGCTCATCACGCGGTTCATCGCGGCGTCGTTTTCCTGCGCCGCACGCATGAGCTTCACTTGTAGCTCGTAGTGACGTGCCAGCGAGATCATGTCCACCAACGCTTCGACGGCGTTCACGTTGCTCGATTCGATCGCCCCGGACGTGAGACGAATCGTCGCGTCCCCATCGAGGGGCTCACCGTCGGCAACCCGCATGAGCCCATCCAGCCCTTTCTCCAGACGCGCCGGCTCCGGGTTGACCAACAGGATGCGATCCACCTGGACCAGAGCATCGGCGCTGCCGCCGAGCGGTCGAACGGATAGGGTGCCGTCGGCACCGATCTCGATGGTCTCGGCGGGCGGTACCGCGATTGGCCCCCCGCTGCCCATGACGGGGTGGCCGGCGCCAGTGGTCAGG
>JBFGYN010000144.1:0-9039 GCA_041587415.1 Candidatus Competibacterales bacterium
GGTTTCTCGCTCGCCCTGACTTGCTCTTCACTCAAGTTGTAGCTCCGGCTACAACTTTCGCTCCAGAGCGGCGCCAGGGCGGCTGCGAATTCCGCCAGCATCCGGGGTCCCTGATGAAGTATCCGGGCTATACCAAATCAGCCGGTTACGGCGTCCAATATTGGGCCATCCACCGGCACGCCCCGTGCCCTTCGGGATCTACGTGGGACCAAGTGTTGCAGATGCGTGTTCCTGAGTTTCGATCGATTTGCCGCCGGCACGATGCCAGCTACCAGCAGGTGGACTGCGGCAACGCTCATCGGCTTACCGTTGCCGGCATGTCGACGAACGCAATCTCATAGGGAAGTTCGGGTTGCAGGGTAACGTGGCGAATTCCGAACTCTTCGTCCAGGACTCGCTCCATCAATTTCAGCTGCTCTGGCCATCGATCCAATGATTCGAGTCGCAGGTGCGCGGCCAATGCGTAGTTGGCGGAGCCGATGGTCCAGATGTGGAGATCGTGCACTTCCAAGACGCCCGATATGCCCGCCAGTGCTTCACCCACGTCCCGCAGGTTGACGTGCCGCGGTACACCCTCCATGAGCACGTGCAGGGCATCGCGGAGCAATTTGCCGGTGGAGACCAGAATCAAGCCGGATATGAACAAAGACAGGATCGGGTCGATGGGCGTCCAGCCGGTGAAGGTGATGACCAGGCCGCTGGCGAGCGCCGCAAGCGAGCCGAGAAGGTCGCCCGCAACGTGCAGTATGGCGCCTCGAGTGTTGAGATTCTGTTCGCCGCCGTGGAGGATTTTCAACACGACGAGATTCACGGCCAAACCCACACTGGCCACAACGAGCACGATCACGCCATGGACAGGGGAAGGCTCGTCGATGATGCGCTGGATCGCCTCGAACACAATCCACGCGACCACCGCGAGCATCAGGACACCGTTGAGCAACGCGCCGACGATCTCGGCGCGCCGAAGCCCGAAGCTATGCTTATCGGTTGGTGCACGCCGGCTCAGCCGCGCGGCAATAGCGCCCAGACCGAGGGCCGCGGCGTCGGTGACCATGTGCCCCGCATCGCCGATGAGGGCGAGGGATGCCGAGAGCCAACCGCCCAGCAGTTCGATCACCGCGAAACCGATGGTTAGCATCAATCCCAGCAACAATGCTCGCTCGCTTGAGTGTCCGTGCGCGTGTGCACCCGAGTGATGGTGGTCGTGGCTGCGCTTTCGCGACGAATGCGGCATAATTTGGGACCCGGCATATCTCGGGCCGAATCATATCGGATTTCGGCTCCGACTCGTGATTCGGCGCGTCAGATCGGCAGGAAGACCATGGTGCCGACCGTCCGAATGATGCGCTTGATCGTCCGGTTTGTCTTTTCAGCCACGACCAGAGCCAACAAGTCCTGCAGCGCAATGATCTTGCCGAAATGGCGCTCGAAACTCAGGTTCGCGACGCTGCCATCCATGGTGTTGCTAATCAGGTAGAGGCGGTCGTCGGTGCCGCGTTTGGTGCTCAACAGCCATACTGCTGTTTCCACGTTGCGCGCGGCGTTATAGACCCGTTGTGGATCGAGATCGTCTGCGACCGCGAACCCGGTCTCCCCGGCGTAGGCGTCCCTGAGCATGCCGCCCAGACCCGCTATGAGCGCCAGCACCCGGTCGCCGCGATACGAGTCGTCAAATGCGAGGCGAATCGCATCCGTACCCCTTCGCCCCTCGAACTCCGGATACGACCAATTGTCCTGCCGTGGGTTGAACACGCGGTGCACTGCAGCTTCGAGGGATGGCTGATTTCCGTATTGCCACTGTTTCGGATTTCGGCGATAGAGCTTCACCATGAGAGTCTCGAGATGGCCCCGGGACTGTTGCAGGCAAATCTCCGCAACCCGGTCCACATCCGACTGGACGACCTGCGACCAGTGGAACGGCGCGCCCTGCACGGTGTCCTGCCTGCCCTGCGTCGTGCAGGCGGTGAGCGCCAGCATGAGTGCAAGAGCGGCGGACGTGGTGACGGGAAATCGACTCAACTGGACGTTTCTGGCAGCAGTGGCTCGAGTACTTGCCACACGTTCTCGAGCATTCTGTCCTGGGCTCTTTCGGTCGGGTGAATTCCGTCTTCCTGCATCATGCCGGGCCGGGTGGCAATACCCTCCAGCAGGAAGTCCACCAGCGGCAAATCCTGCTCCTGGGCGAGTGAGCGATACAGAGCCGAAAATCCGTCGGCGTAGTAGGGCCCGTAGTTGGGTGGGATCTTCATCCCCAGCAGCACCACATGCTCGACCCCTGCGTCGCGGGCGATATCGATTATTCGGCGAAGATTGTCTCGCAGTTCGTCCAGTGAAAGGCCCTGAAGCCCGTCGTTTCCCCCCAGTTCCAGAATCAGCAAACGCGGGGCATGCAGCTCGAGAGCATCCGGCAGCCGAGAGAGTCCGCCACGGCTGGTATCGCCACTGATACTGGCGTTTACCACGCGATGCGGAAATCCCGCCTCCGCCAGACGCGCCTGCAGCAAATCCACCCAACCCTTACCGGTGGGAATTCCGTAGCCGGCGCTCAGGCTGTCACCGAGAACCAAGATTGCGGGCGAGGAGAGGGCCGCGGCGCCCCCCCAAACCAGCAGAAAAGTCAAAACGAGTGCGCGCAATCGAACATCCACTCCAACATTCGATCGATTCGTCATGGCTCCAATATCTCCAATTCGGCACCGACGCTGACACTGAATCCGGGATTCAGGTGTATCAGGTTCTGGCCGAAGATTACTTGATTGTATTGCTTCCGATAGCGGCCCAGAGCACGCAACGGTTCCTTGCCTCGTCGTGTACCGGTTTCCTGATCCGTAGTGGTAATCACACAGCGCCCGCAGGCTTTCGCGGTCACGAACTCGCAGCGACCAATGCGGAATCGCCTCCAGCGGTCCTCGGCGTAGGGTGCACAGCCTGAGACGACGATATTGGGACGAAACCGGTTCATGGGCAATGGGGTTGCGATCCGGGTATTCAGGTCCATGAGGGACGCTTCCGAAATGATCAAGAACGGAAACCCGTCGGCCAGGCTCGTGTAATCGTCACCGATGGCGTAGTCCGGATCGACTGGCCGGTGAAAGTCTGGGGCGATGGTTACCAGCCGAACCGACCGTTGAAGGAATGTCGTTGCCCACCTGGCCGAGTCGTCGCCCAAATCGAGCACGGACACGGAATCTCGCCAGACGATTGCCGTTCGGGGCGCGCCCGATGCTCCCGCCGGGACGTTGAGCCTCGGCATCGCTGGTGCTTCCAGCATCAACTGCTGGTCACGAAAGCTTGGACGGATCAAAGCCATCCGGGGGATCTCCCGTTGGGTGACGAAAACCCCGTTCTCGTCCACCAACATCCAGCGTCTGTCTCGGCTAAATCCGAAACGGTCCACGGCCGCTTTCTTGACGCGAATCCGCCCGCACGACTTCACCGGATACTCGTACAGGGCGCTGACCCGGACACCCGCAGTCGTGTTCACCCCTGGGACCCTTGCGCTTGCCCAGCCTGGAAATCCCGCCGGCACAAGACGAATCGAGCCGGATGGCCGCGAAGACCGACTGGGACACAATGTCTCGGGGCGGCAGCGTGAATGGCGCGTGCGTGACCATAAACGACGCATCGGCGCGCGCCAGAAATGGCCAAGGAACGCTTAACTCGCGACACGACGCCCGCTCTTGAGCGCACTGCCTCGACGTTGGGGCCAGATTCCACTCAATCGGCAACGGCGCGTTCGATGCCTTCCCACGCCACGTCTGCCAGGAAGCCGATTTCCTCCGGCGTGATCACGTAGGGAGGCATGAGATAGGTGACATTCCCCAGGGGCCGCAGCAGGGCACCCCGGCTCAACGCGTGCTGGTAAACCCGCAGGCCGCGGCGCTCCTGCCAGGGATAGGGCTCTTTCGTAGCCTTGTTCTTGACCATCTCGATCGCCAGGATCATGCCTGTCTGGCGGACCTCGCCCACGTGTGCATGGTCGCGGAACCGTTGGGACACCTCTGCCATGACGCCCGCGAGCTCCCGGTTCTGCTCGATCACGTTCTCCTCTTCGAATATGGCGATGGTTTCCAGCGCAACGCGGCAACCGATCGGGTTGCCGTTGTAGCTGTGGGAATGAAGAAACGCGCGCAGCGTCTCGTAGTCGTCGTAGAAAGCCTGATAGATTCGGTCAGTTACGAGCGTCACGGCAACCGGGAGATAGCCCGCGGTCAGGCCCTTCGACAGACACATCAGATCGGGGCTGATCCCTGCCTGCTCGCAGGCAAAAAGCGTCCCGGTTCGGCCAAACCCGACGGCGATTTCGTCCGCGATCAGGTGCACACCGTGGCGATCGCATGCGTCCCGAAGCAGTGTCAGGTAAACCGGGTCGTACATTCGCATGCCGCCGGCGCATTGCACCAGCGGTTCGACGATCACCGCCGCAACCTGGTCTGCATGCTGATCCAGGGCCGCTTCCATGTGCGCGAAAGCCCTGCGTGCATACTCCGATTTCGACTCGCCGATCTCGCGATGCCAGTAATCCGGAGAAGGAACCGTGATCGGTTTGAGCAGCAACGGTTCGTAGGTTTCCTTGTACAGGGTCACGTCGCCCACGGCCAAAGCACCCAGCGTTTCGCCGTGGTAGCTATTGGCGAGCGTGATGAACCGCGTTTTCTGCGCTTTGCCGACATTGCGCCAATAGTGGTAGCTCATCTTCAGGGCCACTTCGACACTGGAGGAGCCATTGTCCGAGAAGAAGGCGCGCACCAGGCCCGATGGCGTGATCGCCAC
Organism: Candidatus Competibacterales bacterium; assembly: GCA_041587415.1. Taxonomy (GTDB): domain Bacteria; phylum Pseudomonadota; class Gammaproteobacteria; order Competibacterales; family JAHEDQ01; genus JBFGYN01. The sequence goes on from JBFGYN010000144.1 coordinate 4,774, forward strand.
CAACTTCTCGCACAGCCGCACGATGGGTTCGTGGGTACAGCCGGCCAGGATCACGTGTTCCAGCTGATCGATTTGCTCGCGGATCGCCCCGTTTATGCGCGGATTTGCGTGCCCGAAAAGATTTACCCACCAGGAACTCACGGCATCCAGAAATCGGTTACCGTCGAAATCCTCCAGCCACACGCCCTCGCCTCGCTTGACTGGAATCAGCGGCAACCACTCGTGATCCTTCATCTGTGTGCACGGGTGCCACAGGACGGAGAGGTCCCGCTCAATCATTTCTCGATTGGTCATCGATGCGCGCCACTGTTGAGTTTCTGACCATGGTATCGATACACGCGAGCCAGTGCGAGTGGCGTCAGGAGTGTTGTCAGCACGATGACCAGCAGAACCGCGGCGTAGCTGGTCTGATCCAGAATTCCGCTGGCGCGGCCGAAATCCGCGAACACGATGCCCAGCTCACCGCGGGGCACCATCGCAATGCCGATCGCCCAACGCCGATGACGCGTCTCCTGCAACGCCAGAGGTCCGAGCAATTTACCCGCGACGGCAACGAGGAGGAGCGAGACGGTAAACAGCCAAATGTCTGTCGAGCCCCACCCTACCGCGCCGATGTCGAGCGAGACGCCAACGGTGACGAAAAAGACCGGTGACATCAGCTGCACGATCGGCCGCATGTGGGCGCGCACTTTCCGGTCAAACTGGAACTCGTGGGGAAAGGGAAGACTCCGGGGAAACCGGAATCGTCGCGACAACGCCAATCCGGCTGCGAATCCGCCCAGCAACGGCGGTGCCCCGGCCTGGCTGGCGAGCCAGGCGAACACCAGCACCAAGGCGACGACGCTGGTGGGGATCAATCCTGATCTGCGCCAGCTGAGGTCGAATCGCTCGATTGCCAGGGAGATGAGCCGCGCGGCGATCGGCGCCAGCAGCACGAAGCAGACCACCAGCAGCACGAGCCTGGCCGCCTCCGCCAGTCGCACCTCGCCGCCCACGGCGTACTGGTGCAAGAGCGTCAACAGCAATATGCCGAAGACGTCATCCAGAACCGCCGCTCCCAGCATGACGGCCGCTTCGCGACTTCGGTCCCGCCGCAGGTCCTTGAGTATTCGCAGGGTGATACCGATGCTGGTCGCCGTCAGCGTGCCACCGACAAACCAGGCCGCATCCCACGTGAGGCCGAATGCTGTGTACGCGAGCGCAAAGCCAGCCAACAAGGGCGCCAGAAAACCGCTCACCGCGACGATCAAGGAGCGGGAGCCGGCGTGCAGGAGCCGCTCGAAATTGGTACCGGAGCCGATGTCGAACAGAAGTAATATAAGCCCGATTTCAGCGAGCTGCGTCAATACCTCGTTTGGTTCCACCCACCCCAGCAGGCTCGGTCCCAAAACGGCGCCGGCGAGAATCTCGCCGAGCACGGGCGGCATGCCGAAATGCACCGCGGCGCCACCGAACATCCGGGCACCCAGCAGCACGGCGACAATCTGGAGCAACACGTCGTGATTTGCCATGGCGAGCAAGCCCAAGTGGCGGTGCGATGCGCGAAAACAGAGCCGCTTCCTGAAAGGGTGCCCCGAACAAGCCCTGGAAGGAATTGTTCGGGGCGCGGAACGCGAGAACGCGGTTTCCGTTATTCCTGCGCAATCAACATGTTGTCATGTCGATCCCGGTGCCACCTCCCGGTGTCGAAGCGAAACGCTCAATCGCTTGGCGTTTCCCAGGGCAGCGCCGTCGGCGGCACCCTCGATGCGAGGCTGTTCCCGGTTGCGCAAGCGGTGGATCAATAGCGGTAGGTTTCGGGTTTGTAGGGGCCCTCAGCGGGCACGCCGATGTACTCGGCCTGTTTCTCCGTTAGCCGGGTCAGGTGGGCGCCGATCTTGTCCAGATGTAGGCGCGCGACTTCCTCGTCCAGATGCTTCGGCAGCACGTAGACCCGGTTTTCGTATCGGTCGCCGTGTGCGAACAGCTCGATCTGAGCGAGCACCTGATTGGTGAACGAGTTCGACATGACGAAGCTGGGGTGCCCGGTGCCGCACCCCAAATTCACCAGGCGACCCTCCGCAAGGAGGATGATCCGTTTCCCGTCCGGAAATTTGATGTGGTCTACCTGCGGTTTGATGTTTTCCCAGTCGTGGCGCCGCAGGCCGGACACGTCGATCTCGGAGTCGAAGTGTCCGATGTTGCAGACGATGGCTTGATTTTTCATGGCCGACATGTGGTCGTAGGTGATGACGTCCACGTTTCCGGTCGCGGTCACGAAAATGTCTGCCACCGACACCGCTTCGTCCATCGTCACGACACGGTAGCCTTCCATGGCCGCCTGGAGCGCGCAGACGGGATCGATCTCGGTGATCCAAACGGTTGCGCCGAGGCCCCGCAATGACTGCGCGCAACCCTTGCCCACGTCCCCGTAGCCGCAAACGACGGCAATCTTTCCCGCAATCATGACGTCGGTCGCACGTTTGATGCCGTCGACGAGCGATTCACGGCAGCCGTAGAGATTGTCGAACTTGGACTTGGTGACGGAGTCGTTGACATTGATCGCGGCTAAAGGCAGTTCGCCGCGATCCTGCATTTGGTACAGGCGGTGAACCCCCGTCGTGGTTTCCTCGGTTACGCCGCGAATGCTGCCCAACAGCGCCGAGTAATAGCCGGGACTGGATTCGAGCCGTTTGCGGATCGCCGCAAACAGCACCCGTTCCTCCTCGCTACCCGGGCGGTCCAGAACCGACGCGTCCTGTTCCGCGGCGGCCCCGAGGGTCACCAGCATCGTGGCATCGCCCCCGTCATCGAGAATCATGTTGGGATGCCCGCCCTCGCCCCAGCGCATGATTTCGTGGGTGTACTCCCAGTAGTCCTCGAGGCTTTCACCCTTGATGGCAAAAACCGGTATCCCGGATGCCGCGATGGCCGCTGCCGCGTGATCCTGAGTGGAAAAAATGTTGCACGAGGCCCACCGGACACGTGCGCCCAATGCCACTAGGGTCTCGATGAGTACCGCTGTCTGAATGGTCATGTGGAGGCTGCCGGCAATGCATGCCCCTTGCAGCGGTTTTTCGGCGGCGTATTTCTCCCGGACCGCCATCAGTCCGGGCATTTCGGTCTCAGCGATGGCGATTTCTTTTCGGCCCCAATCGGCGAGGCCAAGATCCGCCACCTTGAAGTCGTGGTGCGTGGATTCAACGACTGCGTTCATGGTGTAGGTCTCCGTCTGCCGAGCGCCGTTTCCGTGTGGCCGACGGTCTCCGAGCCTGGTCCCGCCCTGTGTCCGAGTCGGCGTCCGTCTTGCTCTGCGGAATCCAGGGACTCGAATTTCGGGGCGGGATTGCAGCGCTCCTCGGAGGGTCGGCGGTCTAGCCCGAACGATCTCGCCGGGTTTCGAATTCAAGTCAGTCAGAGGCCGGCGGCTTCTCGGAGTTCCGACGCTTTGTCAGTCTTTTCCCACGAGAACGTGGTGTACTGGTCGCCTTCGTCGTCCTCGACAAACTCGGGTTGCCGGCCGAAATGCCCGTATGCCGCCGTGTGCTGGTACATCGGGTGGATCAGATCGAGCATTTTCATGAGCCCGTAGGGACGCAGATCGAAGTGCGCCCGCACGATTTGCGACAACCGTGTCGGATCGATCTTGCCCGTCCCGAATGTCTCCACACTCACAGAGGTCGGCTCGGCAACGCCAATGGCGTAGGAGACCTGGACTTCGCAGCGATCTGCCAGTCCCGCCGCGACGATGTTCTTCGCCACATAGCGGGCAGCGTAGGCCGCCGATCGATCGACCTTGGAAGGATCTTTGCCGGAAAATGCGCCGCCGCCGTGGCGGGCCATTCCGCCATAGGTGTCGACAATGATCTTGCGCCCCGTCAAGCCGCAGTCGCCGACCGGCCCGCCGATCACGAATCGCCCGGTGGGGTTGATGTGAAACTTGGTCGTCGACTCCAGCCATTGGTTCGGCAGCACGGGCAGAATGATGTTCTCCATCACCGCCTCGCGCAGGTGCTCGTGCTCGATGTCCGGGTCGTGCTGGGTCGATAGCACCACGGCGTCGATCCCAATGATGTTTCCGTCGTCGTAGCGAAACGTAATCTGACTCTTTGCGTCGGGCCGCAGCCACGGAAGGATGCGCTCTCGGCGCATTTCCGACTGGCGCTTAACCAGCTTGTGCGCAAAAAGGATTGGCGCCGGCATGAGCTCGTCGGTCTCGTTTGTGGCATATCCAAACATGAGGCCTTGGTCGCCAGCGCCCTGATTTTCCGGTATCTCACGGTCCAC
>JBFGYN010000145.1:0-8929 GCA_041587415.1 Candidatus Competibacterales bacterium
ATCCTCAGAGCCCGCACCGAAATGCGAAGCCATCTGGAAGCGGAGGGCGCCGCCAAGCTGGTGGAACCGTTTGATCAGGACCGTTACAACTCGAATGCCAGCGTTGCCGAGAACCTGCTGTTCGGTACACCGAATGATCCGACGCTCAGACAGGAGCAGCTGGCGCATCATGCCTATGTGCAACGAATTCTGCGCGAAACCGGGCTCATGGACGACATGGTCGACATGGGCCGGCAGGTGGCCGAGACCATGATCGACCTGTTCGCCGATCTCCCACCGGGGCACGAGTTCTTCGAGCAGTACTCCTTCATCAGTGCCGAGGACTTGCCGGAATTCCAGAGCTTGCTCGGCAAGATTGCCCGTCACGGTCTGCATTCCATTGATGACGACGACCGGAGCAAGCTGCTGTCGTTGACCTTGATGCTGGTCACCGCCCGCCATCGTCTCGGCCTGGTCGGAGAGAGCATGCAGGCGCGCATACTGGAGGCTCGTCGCGTATTTGCGGAGGAGATGCCGGAGGACATGCGCACCAAGATCGCTTTCTTCGAAGCGGACCAGTACAACCCGGCTGCATCCTTACAAGACAACATACTGTTTGGGAAACGAGTCTACGGTCAGACCAACGCACAATTGCGTCTTGGAAGGATCATGGCGGAGACGATCGACGAACTCGGTCTGCGTGAGGAGATCATCCGCGTGGGCCTCGAATACGAGGCTGGAAACGCCGGTGGGCGTCTCAGCCCCCCGCTGCGGCAAAAGCTCGCGATCGGACGATGCCTGCTAAAACGTCCGGAGCTCTTGATCGTTCACGAGGCGACGGGAGCCTTGGATACGTCAACGGAACGGCGTGTGCTGGCAAACGTACGCCAGCACATGGCGGGCCATGCCCTGATCTGGGTCGTAAGCCGCGTCGCGCTTGCCCGTGAGTTCGAGCAGGTTATGGTCGTGGAGGACGGCAAGGTTGTGGAACTGGGGGACTTTGCAGAGCTGGATCGGGAGGGATCCACTCTGCGCAGGCTGCTGGACGGTGACTGAAATGACACGCTTGAAGAGGTTTACTGCATGAGCCTTGAGAAAGAGGTCAAGTTGCTCAGGAATGTCTCGCTGCTGGCCAATGTCGAGCCTTCGAAATTGAAGCTGCTCGCCTTTACGAGCCAATGGGAGACCTACGAATCGGGCGAGTTCCTGTGTAAGCAGGATGAAGTGGGCGATTCGGCTTTCATCATCATCGAGGGAGAAGCGGAGGTCATCGTCGACGCACCGGATGGTCCGCTGACGATTGCCACACGCGGAGCAAACGACGTCATCGGAGAGATTGCCATCTTGTGCGACATTCCACGCACAGCCAGCGTGTGCGCCAAATCGCACTTGGTCACGCTGAAAGTGACCAAAGACGTTTTCCTACAGCTCATCACCGGCTATCCGCAAACGGCGGTGGCAATCCTGCGGATTTTGGCGGATCGGCTACAGAAAACCACCATGCAGCTGCGCGAAGCACTGGCCAAAGCGGAGGGACATTGAACGAGGACGTCAACCGGCCCCGGGACCCGGGCGCCAGTCGGCTCGCACGGATGATCGAGCGCCTGGCCACGCAACGAGCCTGCCTGGAATGGGCCGCGGCAGAAATTTCGGGACTGGACGGGCCAGTGATTGAATTGGGCCTCGGCAAGGGCAGAACCTACGATCACCTTCGCCGACTCATGCCCAATCGAGAAATATTCTGTTTTGATCGGGACGTGCACGCACCGAGGGATTGTGTACCTGATGATAAGCACCTGATTCTCGGCGACTTCCGGGTTACACTATTGGACGCTCTGGAGCGGGTTGGCGAACGCGCTGCGCTGATTCACGCCGACATTGGGTCGGAGCACCCTGGACGGGATGCCGCGCTCGTACACGACATTGGGCCGTTCTTGGCCGATTTGATTCGACCGCACGGAGTGCTCCTGGCGGACCGGGAGTTGCCCGCCGACTATTGGCGTCCGCTTCCGCTTCCGAAGGGCGCCGGGCGCTGGAACTACTACGTCTACCGTGCGCCGTGATTGTCGATAGGAAAGTCGAGTACGGTCACCGATTACTCGTTGCGGCCATCGGCTGGCTCCGGGGTCGCTGGCTCGGGCTTATCCAACAGTTCGTCGCGTCTCTTCAGCAAGCCGCTCATGCGCCACTCGGGCAGAGTGTATACCCAGCCCGTCCACCGATTCCGAAGTGTTCCTGCCTCCTCCTCGACCTCGGGCCCGGACTTGAGGCCAGCCGTCTCGGATTCAACGACAAGAGCCGGGTCGTACTCGGATTCGAAACGCGCCAGCACTGAATCCTCTTGCGGCAACATGGCCACACGCACACGCAGGCCGTCAAACGTCGTCATCACGACGCGAACGACTTGCTCGTCTGGCAGTTCCCGTTCCGCCGCGACAGCCACATCGGCGAGCTCCAGGTCCGAAAATACCGAGGCCATGCCGTTGACGGCGTAGGCGGACGTCACGGTCTCACCGGCGGCTAGGCCATCAATGCCGAAATCCGTCTGATCGGGCTGAGCCCGTTGCGCCGTGACAGTTTCGCCGTCCGGGTGAACGACCTGAACCGATCGGACGCGCTGGCGATCGACCGCGAGAACTTGCGTATTCAGCCAGTCGCTGGCGTCAGCCAGGGCGGGAAGATGGCCCTCCACGAGCCAGCTTTTCGGATCGTCCCCGACTCTGACGAAGTACTGGTCCGTGGTTCGATTCGATCCAGCGGTTTTTTGATTCCCGACAAGTAGTGTCGCAAGCACCGTCCCGTTTCGATCGACGAAATTCAGACGCAGTGGATTGGAATCATCGTCGAGCCCGAGGCGATCGTAGTACTCGGGCCGGCTGGTCTTGGGTTCGAGTCGCGAAAGATGGGACGCACCGAGTATCAGCTCTCGAATGGCGCCAGGGTCGGCGGGATAGTTGCTGCGTGCGGGCACGACCCAGCCGTCCTCGACCTTCGTGACCGTGAACGTCTCGCTGCCCTTGCGCGCTTCGACCTGGGCAATGTCATCGACGCGCCCGGCCAAGTCCGGAAACAGGGGACCGGTTTCGAATGCCGGTGTCGAATCGGTGTGTAGCCGGCTCATGACCACGGCCGCCACGGCGGCAACCGTTAGCACGGCAAGCACCACGAGAGATCTTCCTTTGCGCATTGTCCGCTCTCGCTCAGACGGATGGTGAAACTTGTCGATAGCCCTCGCGCCGACGTCTCGAGCGCCAAATGGCAACGCCGAGTCCGGCCGCGGCGATGAGCACCGGCACCAGCCCGATATTTATGAATTTGACCCAGGTTTCCAGCCGTTCGATGTCACCCCGGAGCTGGTGGCGAACATCTCTCAGCTCCTTCCGAATCCGGACTTTCTCCTCCCGAAAACGGACAATCTCCTGCTCCTGTTCCGAGGTGACCGTGAACTCCTGTCCGGCGCCCTTACCCTGCTCCAACTCGAGCAGCCTGCGTTCCGTTTCGGCGAGTCGCTGATTGAGCTCCTGCTCATGCTGCCGAAATCGCTCCTCTGCGGCCTGGCGTATCTCCGTGACCCGGTCGAACGGCCGGACATAGCGGCCACGGCTGCGTACGCTGATGAGGTCACTGCTGCCGGCAAGATTCTCCACGGCGTTGGTCACGAAGCTTCCGTTGGAGGCGGTTGGAATCAGAATCTGGCTCCCCAAGAGATTCTGCGTTTGAACCCAAAATCGGTCGCTAAGCAGATCCGTGTCGGCGACGACGATGACATTTATCGTCTCCGCAGCCGACTCCAGGTGTTGTCGCGATTGCTCCGTCGCGACCTTTTCCGATTGTTCGGAATCACTACTGTCATTGCCACCGGCGGCCTCAGGGGGGCCATCGGGAAAAGCCGAGTTCGCCTTGCCTGTCACACGAGCGGCAAGGAGAAGTCGGGCGCCCGCACGTTCATAATTGCGTAGCAGGTCTCTCGGGTCGGCCCCAGGCCCCAGGCTGTCCGGCGACACCCGCGTGGCGTCCTCGCTGGTTTCCATGAGCGGCACAATCTGGAGCCCGTCCCGTTCCCCGCGTTCCAGAACCCCGGCTGTTGCGAGCACCACGTTTCCCAGGTCTGCGGTGACGAGATCGTCAGCATTGAACCCTTCTGGAGGCAAATTCATCCAAACCGGATAGTCGACGGTAATGACGCGGCCATCCCGCTCCGTTCGCACCCTGGGGGCATAGCGAAGATCGGCGGCCACGGTGTCGTCGGCGAGTGCCAAGCCCCAGGTGTCCAGCAGCGGCGCGATGTCGGAACGGCTGCCGCCCGGCGGCAAGCCCATGGGGTTCGCTTGGTCGGCTTCGGCGAAGGGATCGACGAATACCAGCGCACGGCCGCCACCCAGCACGAATTGGTCGATGGCGTAGAGCACCCGTTGTGGCAAGTCCTTCGGGTGAACGACAACCAGTACGTCAAGGTCCTCCGGGACGGATTCCATGTCGTTACTCAGCTTCTGGATCTCGAAAAGCTGACGCAACTGGTCGTAAATGACCCACGGCTCGGCGGGTTGCCCCGCCATCATTGCCTGCGGTCCCGCGCCGTCCAGTGGCAGCGAGCTGAGCAGTCCGATGGTGGGCAGTTTCGGGTTCGCGAGCTGATAGACGAGCTTCGTGAGATCGTATTCCAGGAAAGCTTCACGGTCGATGGACAGGAACGGGATCGTGAGCTCATCGTCCAAGGTGTTGGTTCCGACCAGGCCGAAGTAGAAGCTCTCCCCCTCGGCGCCCAGGGGTATGCCTCGCAAGCCGTACGCGAGCGCCCGATCTTCGTCCACGGAGAATGGTTCAGGGTCGATCACGTGTATCGTGAGCTTGCCGCTCGCCACACGCTCGTATTCTCGCAGTAGCTCTCGGACTCTGACGGCGTAGCTGCCGATTCCAGGAAGGCGGGTCGCCTGCTCCTGCGACAGAAACAGTCGCAGTGTGATGGGATCCTCGAGCTTGGACAGAATGCTCCGAGTGCCATCGGCCAGCGTGTAGAGCCGGTCTTGCGTAAAATCCAGCCGCCAGTTGGTAAGAGCCTGGTTGCTGATGATGTTGACCGCGAACAGCAGAGCAGCAGCCAGAGTCAGGGCGCCCGCGGTGTAGAGTCGTGGATTCATTGGGGCGTCCTAGTTCGCTTTCCGAGACTCAATGACAAGCGTGTTCGCGTACAGCCAAAATGCGATCAAGGAGACGAAGTAGATCAGGTCGCGAACGTCGATGACTCCCTTGCCGATGGCGTCGAAGTGGCTTAGGAAACTGAACGAGCTGATCGCTTCGACGACAACCTCGGGGGCCCAGCCGCTGAAAAAGTCCAGCACCAATGGGAACCCGCTGAGGACGAACATCAAAGACACGACGGCCGCAACGATAAAGGCGATGACCTGATTTCGGGTTGCGGCGGACATGCATGAGCCGATGGCGAGAAATGCCCCCGCCATCAGCAAACTGCCCAGGTAGCCCGCCAGAATGACCCCGTTGTCCGGGTTGCCCAGGTAATTGACCGTAATCCAGATGGGGCAAGTGAGAAGCAGAGCGATGCCAGTGAAGGCCCAGGCTGCGAGAAACTTGCCCAACACCGCCTGGGTCACCGTTAGGGGCAACGTCAGCAACAGTTCGATTGTTCCCCCGCGACGCTCCTCGGCCCAGAGACGCATTGCCAAGGCCGGGACGAGAAATAGGTACAACCAGGGGTGAAATGTGAAAAACGGCATGAGGTCGGCTTGGCCGCGCTCGAAGAGACTACCCAGGTAGAAGCTGAAAACGCCCGCTAGAAAAACGAAAATCACGAGAAACACGTACGCTATCGGCGTGCTGAAGTACGCCGATAGCTCACGCTTGAAAACAATCCAAATGTTGCTCATCGTTGCTTTCCGGTAGGGGCTTCGGTCACGTCATCGCCATTTTTTCGACGGTGATGTCGCGGAACACTTCGTCCAATCGCCCACGTTCCGTATACAGTTCCAAGACATCCCAGGACTGGTCATGCGCAAGTCTGCTCACTGGTGCCAGCACCTGCGAGCCTTCGTTTGGGTACACTTGGTACCGAACCGTGTCGGAAGCACTGCCCAGCACTTCTACGGCGCAAACTCCCGGTAAGGAGCGCAGCGCCTTGCGCCGGGCCTCCTGCTCCTGTCCGCGAATGACCAAGACCACCGAATTATGACGCCTGGATCGCGCCTCGAGCTCCGCTGGGGTGCCGTCCGCGACCACGTTGCCGCCGGCAATAATGAGGGCACGGGTGCACACCGCGTGAACTTCCTCGAGAATGTGTGTGGACAGGATGATCGCCTTTCTCGGCGCCATCGTCCGAATCAGCGAACGCACCTCGTGCTTCTGGTTCGGGTCGAGTCCGTCGGTGGGCTCATCGAGAACCAGAACTTCGGGATCGTGAAGAATCGCCTGAGCGAGTCCGACACGGCGTTTGAACCCTTTGGACAGTGTTTCCGAGCGCTGATGCAGCACGCTACGGAGATGGGTCCGGTCCACAGCGGCGGCAACCTTTCTGCTCTTGTCCGCCCCGCGGAACCCGCGCAATTCAGCAACGAAATCCAGGAATCCGGCCGGCGTCATGTCGCCGTATAGCGGGGCACCTTCGGGCAAGTAGCCGACCCGCCTCTTGACGGCGACGGGATCATCGGACAGGTCGATGCCGGCGATTCTGACCCGTCCGTGATCGGCGGCGAGGAACCCCGTGATCATCTTCATCGTCGTGGACTTTCCGGCGCCGTTCGGCCCGAGAAAACCCAAAACCTCTCCCCGCACCACGTTAAACGACAGGTCGTTCACCGCGGTTATGGGCCCAAATCGCTTCTTTAAGCGCTCGATTTCGACAAGCCGTTCCATCGTTCTCGTGACTGTGTTGGCGCGCTTTCGCACTCCTCGGCGGCAATGTATAGAGGCTTGGCGGGATTTCAAGACCTTGAAATGAAACTCAGCGCCCTAATCTAAGCTCAGGAGGTGGCTTCAGCAATGTTTTACGGCCGGTAATCGCCCGACACGGTGTGCTGCGAGCACGTGGATGCCCGCGGAGCCGGGAAGTGATTCTCACTTGGCTGGAGTCCAGGCAAGGGACGCCGCGGTCAGCGCGGCAATATGCCGATGACGTAATATGAGCTGAAAGCCGAGCGTTACACTGCTCGACCGCTGAGACTGCCAGAACTGCGTGGGTCAGCGATCCATCACCACCCGGTCATTCGCGACGAATCTAGGAGGTTAGTCCATGGCAACTCGCTCGAGTATTACCTTGCGGCGCGGCCGCAGCTTGCTCTTGCTCACTCTGCTGGCGGGCTTGGCGCCTCACTTCCATGAGCCGGCATTCGCAGCCCTGCCGATGTCAGCGGGTCGCGACGGGCTGCCGTCGTTGGCGCCGCTCATGCGCGAGATCACGCCGGCGGTGGTCAACATCGCGGTGCTGTCACGCGCACCGGCGGAAGCCAATCCATTGTTTCAGGATCCGTTCTTTCGGAGATTTTTCAATTTGCCGGAGGAGTTGCCGGCCCAGCCACGGGTGAGCGCCGGATCGGGGGTCATCGTGGACGGATCGAAGGGCTACGTGCTGACCAATCACCACGTGGTGGCCGAGGCCGACGAAATCATGGTGCGCCTCAAGGACCGGCGTTCGTTTCCAGCAAAACTGATGGGTAGTGACCCTGGCACGGACATCGCGCTGCTGAAAATCGAGGCCAACGCCCTGACGACGCTCGAGTTCGGCAATTCGGATCGACTCGAAGTGGGTGATTTCGCGATTGCGATCGGCAACCCATTCGGCATTGGGCAAACGGTGACGTCGGGAATAATCAGCGGCTTGCGCCGGAGTGGCTTGAACATCGAAGGATACGAGGACTTCATCCAGACGGATGCATCGATCAATCCCGGCAACTCTGGCGGCGCTCTGGTGGACCTGAACGGCAAGTTGATCGGCATCAACACGGCCATCATCGGACCGAGCGGGGGCAACGTGGGCATCGGATTCGCCGTACCCAGCAACATGGCCAGGGCGGTTATGGAGCAACTCATCGAGTTTGGCGAGGTTCGCCGCGGACAGCTGGGAATTGTGATTCAGGATCTCACCCCGGATCTAGCCAATGCGCTGGAGGTGAAAGTCAGGGAGGGTGCCGTGGTGACCCAGGTCGCGCCAGGATCACCCGCAGCAGTGTCCGGAATCGAGCCCGGAGACGTGGTGGTGGAATTGGACGGTCGTCCCATCCGCGGGTCGTCGGATCTGCGCAATCAAGTGGGGCTGGTGCCGATTGGCCAGGAAGTGCAGCTGAAGATCGTACGAAACGGTCGCGACGTTACCCTCCGAACCCGTGTCGGGGAGGTCCGAGCCGCAAGCCTGGCGGGTGAGAACCAGGCGCCCCAACTTGCCGGCGCCACCTTCGAGAATCACGAGGACGGTGGCGTGCGTGTGACGAAGGTGACGCCTGGCAGCCCCGCGGCCCGATACGGACTTCGCGACGGAGACGTGATCGTTGCGGTCAATCGCCAACGAATTCGAAAAATCGACGACTTTTCGGAGGCCCTGAGAAAGGCGCGGTCCGTCATCGCATTGAACGTGGTCCGCGGCAATATGGAGTTGTTCCTGGTGCTTCGGTGATTCGTGACGGCTCGGGGATCGGGCGCCGACTTCAGATGCTCCCCGTGTCGATGTGGCTCGCGGGGTCGCGGTCAACCCCAGCGAAATCCGGTCCGTGGGAGGATGCTATGGGGAGGGCGCCGCGGGCCCATGTCGAATGAGAGAATCAAGGGGGTCCTGAGGAGCGTCGGCCGGAGCGCCCGAGCGAAAGCCGTCCTCCTCGCGGGGGCGGTGTGGCTCGTCTACTCGGGCTCCCTCGGCGGCCCCTTCGTCTTCGACGACCAGCCCGTGATCGTCTTGAACCCGGCGGTCCGCGGACCGGCGGACGTGCCGCGGATCTTCGCCGACGCCACG
>JBFGYN010000146.1:0-8904 GCA_041587415.1 Candidatus Competibacterales bacterium
ATCCGGCGCTACCCGGACCTGCTCGTGCACCGCGCCATTCGGCATGTTCTGCGCGGTGGCAAGGCGGCGGATTTCCGCTACGGGGTGAGCAACATGGAGGCCCTTGGCGAGCAGTGCTCCATGACCGAACGGCGCGCCGACGAGGCGGTCTGGGATACGATCGAATGGCTCAAGTGCGAGTACATGGAAGACCGAGTCGGCGAAGTCTTCGAGGGCATCGTGAGCTCGGTGGTTGGCTTCGGGCTGTTCGTGGAGCTGAAGGACGTCTTCGTCGAGGGACTGGTGCACATCACTTCGTTGGAGAACGACTACTACCACTTCGATCCGGTGGGGCACCGGCTGACCGGCGAGCGTTCCGGGCGCGTGTTCCGGCTTGGCGATCCGATTCGGGTGCGGGTGGTGCGCGTCGACCTGGACGATCGCAAGATCGATTTTGAACCGGTCGGCCAGGCGCAGGCCAAAGAGCGCCGGGGCCGCCGCGGCAAACGCCGGCGCTGAGCCTTGATTTCCCGTCGCTTCCAACAATGCCAATGTCCGAATTAATCTTCGGTTTGCATGCAGTGCGGGCCGTGCTGAAGGGCGATCCTCGGCACGTGGAGAGTTTGTGGGTGGATCGGCAGCGTCACGATCACCGCCTGCGGGAGATTCTCGAACTGGCGAAGGACAACGGTGTGACGGTGCATTCGTCGACCCGGGACGAGCTGGACGCGATGAGTGATCGCGCACGGCATCAGGGCGCCGTCGCCCGTTTTGTCGGTGCGCCGACAGCAAGTGCAGACAACTTGTGGGATTTGCTCGATGCGGCGGGTTCGGAGCCCGTCTTGCTGCTGGTGCTGGACGGCGTCACCGATCCACACAATCTCGGCGCCTGCCTGCGCAGCGCCGATGCCGCCGGTGTGCTAGCCGTGATTGCCCCCCGAGACCGGGCTGCCGGATTGACGCCGGTGGTACGCAAGGTGGCGTCAGGGGCGGCGGAAAGCGTGCCCTTCGTGCAGGTAACGAACCTTGCCCGGACCTTGGATGCGATCAAGAAGCGCGGAATATGGGTGGTGGGTGCCGACGGGACGGCGGAGAGTACGTTGTACGAGGCAGACCTTTCCGGGCCGCTTGCCGTGGTGTTGGGGGGCGAGGGGACGGGGTTGCGGCGACTGACCCGGGAGCGGTGCGATCAGTTGGTGGCAATTCCCATGGCCGGGCAGGTTGAGAGTCTCAACGTGTCTGTGGCCGCAGCGGTGTTGTTGTTCGAGGCGCGGCGGCGGCGCGCCTCGTAGCAATCCGTAGGCCGGATCGAGCGCAGCGGATCCGGCATTCCCCCGGTGTTTGTCGGAACGCCGGCTTCGCCCCTGCGCGGCTCGAGCCGGCCTACGGCGTGTGCGATGGCAGAATGCATCGCGGACGGCAGGCCATTGTGAATCCAGTCGCAAGTCGATTCGTGCGTTGACCGCGCGAGCGCCCGGGAGTAGAACCCCAATACCCGGCGCAAGTGTGTGAGCCAAGGGGGGCCAATTCGCTTTGGGCCGGGCTACCAGAATCCTCCGGAACAGGTGGTCGGCTCGCTTCGGGGTCGATGGCCGAATCGTTTCGGAATATCCCTTCGCGCTCTGAAAATCAAAGGTGTGAAATGAACGGTCAAAGAACGTTTGTCTTCACGGCGGGAGCCATGATGCTTGCCCTGGGTCCCACTTCCGCCCTCGCTGTCTCATTCGAAGCAGGTGATTGGACGGTGAGTATTGGCGGCAATATCAACGCCCACTACGTCTATGTGAACTGCGAGACCGACGAATCTGTCTCAGGCGGTCTTGCAAACCTTGGTTGTAATGGTAACGACGACGATATCCACGCGGTTCAGAACGGGTTGCTCCCGACCGCCTTGGTCTTTGGTCTCAGCACCACCCAGGCCGGTTTCGATCTCGGTGCTACGGTTGGTTTGTATCCAGGCACTGTCGGCAGCACGGCGATCGTCGACAGCTCCACACTGGACGTCCGTCAAACCTTCATGACGGTGGGCAACGCCGACATCGGCACGTTCAAGGCGGGACGCGACTTCGGCATATTCGGCTGGGATGGCATAATCAACGACATGAGCATTCCAGGTGTCGGCCCGGTGTTCAGCGCGGCGACGCCGGCAAATACGTCGCTCGGCGGCATCGGCTTCGGCTACATCTATGTCGATAGGCTGTCCCAGATCAATTGGACGAGCCCCGACTTGAACGGATTCGAGGTCACCTTCGGCATCTACTCGCCGATCGATACCCTGAATCTGTCCGGTGCTGCTTCCATTCCCACAGGTGTGGACACCGGCTCGGAGACGCCCGGATTCCACGGTAAGCTGAAATACGGCTGGGAGGGCGGTTTCGTGTCCGTGGCCGGGCTCACGCAGTCATTCGACAATGACAACTTCGACGGCATGGGGACCGACATCGACTACCAGGCATACGGAGTCGATTTCTACGGCATGGTAACCTACGGGCCCTGGGGCCTGAGCGGGTACTACTACACGGCGAACGGCTTGGGTACGACGGGTCTGTTTACCGATGCGGTGGCCACCAACGGCAATGAACGGGATTCCGACGGCGGCTATCTGCAGGGCACGTACAAATTTGGTAACACCAAGGTCGGGGCGAAATACGGCGTCAGCAATCTCGACCTGGCAAATGGGGAAGCCACCAGCGACCTAGTGGAGACCAACGATGCCATCACCCTCGGTGTCTACCACAACCTCACGCCCAACTTGCTGCTGGTTGGCGAATACACGCACGCCGAATCCGAGGCGCACAATGGTAATCAGTCCGAAAACGACTCGGTCAATGTCGGCGCGTTTTTGTCCTTTTGATAGAATCTGCCGAGCCTGACTTGCCGGAGCGGCGCCGGGCCACTGGCTCGGCGCCGCATCGCCCACTCTCTTAAATGCTACGGTGACCAGAGGCCGCACTATGACGACGTCGATAAGCCCTGCGTTGATTGCGGCCCTGTGGATGGGCCTGGTGGTTGGGACGGTGCATTCCGTTGCTGCGAACGCGACTCCCGCACCCTACGCTCCGCGCCTGGTCGCCCAAACGAACCGGCTGGAGTTGCGAGCGGAAACGGCCCGCGCACGGGCCAACGAGCACCCGGTCCGGATCGACGAGAATCAACTCGCTCAGCTGCTGCAGCGGATTCGCTACGCCGAGAACAACGGCGGAACGGTCCATTTCGACGAGCCTCAGGCCTATCGGGTCTCGAGGGCATTGGGAAGCGCCTTGCTGAATGCCGGACCGAATCAGGATCTGCTGCTGGCATCGTTCCGAATCGAGGGCAACTTCTTGAGCCAGAAGCGCTACGTCACGACTGCCCGAGTGTTTGCGGAGGCGGGCCGCTTGAACCTGATCTTCGGTACCATCGACGAGTTCTTCAGCGAGAACCGAAACCGTGAGTTGGAACCGCTGATCTATGGAGAGCGGGACGGATCTGGGCAGTTTGCCTACCGACTGCAATCGTCGCCGGGTCTGGGAAGCATCGCCGGGCGGCCCGATTGGATCGCCCTGGATTTGAATGCCGGTTTAGCCCCGCAGGTGACGCTTCCGGCGGCCGTGACACCGGCTGTGCCGGCAACGCGACCACAACCGGTAACCACCGCGGCGCCGGCTGAAGCCACCGCACCGAGTTCACCTCCGGCCGCACCCCCAGCACCACCGCTTCCAGCGAAATCCGCCACGTCCTTGCCCGACACGGCTCCTGTCGTTGCGGGGGCGGCCCCCGCTGATTCCGAAGACGAATTGGTGAACAAATTGAAGCTTCTGCGCAAACTGCACGGCGACGGTCTGATCACAAACGACGATTACGAGCAACGCAAAAGCGAGTTGCTCGATCGGCTGATGCGCTGAGGGTCGGAACAAGGGCTCGACCGGAACCGCAGGCGATTCCAGTCGGGCGGCAATGGGCAGGCCGGATCGAGCGCAGCGGATCCGGCATTCCCCCGGTGTTTGTCGGAACGTCGGATCCGCCGCTACGCGCCTCGCGCCGGCCTGCACGACACGGTTGCGCCGATTTGTTCGGCGCTGGCGTTGCGCCGGGCGGCTGGCGACATTACAATCCCGCGCTCATCTACGGTTGCTCCGTAGCATGTACTCCTTGCCTCACCGGCGATCCCCCGTAGGGATTGTGATCGGGAGGCCCTATTTGGCCATAAGGAGCTTCAATCGTGCGACATTACGAAGTCGTATTTCTGGTGCATCCCGATCAAAGCGAGCAGGTGCCCGCGATGATCGAGCGTTACCGCAATATTATCGAAACCGACGGCGGGCAGATTCACCGTCTGGAAGATTGGGGTCGACGGGTACTTGCCTATCCCATCGCCAAGGTTCCAAAGGCTCACTACGTGCTCATGAACATCGAGTGCAACCGGAGCGCGCTCGAAGAGCTCGAAAGTGCCTTCCGGTTCAACGATGCAGTCCTGCGGAACATGATTATGGGCTGCAAGAAGGCGATAACGGAAGCGTCACCGCTCGCCAGGAACAAGGAAGGAGACGACGGAGCACCCCGCGACCGCGGGCCCAGGGACCGGGACTCCAGCGACCGCCCGTCAGGGGATCGGGAATCAAGCCAGCGTTTCGCCGAGTAACCGATCACGGTCGGTGTGGGCGATGGCGATTGTGCGCTGATCCACGGTGTCGTCCCAACAACACCCGTCACGCGCTCCCCGCCCGCTGGTGTGACGAACAGCCGCTTCATACTGCAACTTCGATCCCGGCAAGTCGAAGCCGGTCGGCCGCCTCGGGTGCAGTGCCGAATTCCAGCCGCCGTGGCTGGGAAGCACCTGGCCTCAATGGGTCGCGACTTTTGTGGCGGATACATGGGTCGAAGTTGGGAGGATTTTTAGTCGGGACGCTTGTCGGCGCGAGGAGCAATTGATCCTGGGCGCCGACCGAATTCGCATACGAGACACGAACGATTAAGGAGGCCAGAAAATCATGGCTCGATTCTTCCGTCGCAAGAAGTTTTGCCGATTCACTGCCGAAGGCGTGGACGTGATCGACTACAAAGATCTCAATACGCTCAAAGGCTACATCACCGAGTCGGGCAAGATCGTGCCCAGCCGGATTACGGGCACCAAGGCCCGATATCAGCGCCAACTCGCGCGCGCCGTCAAACGGGCCCGGTACTTGGCGCTGCTGCCCTACACTGATCAGCACTGATACTGCACTGGGCCGCGGGTAGGGACATGCGGGGCCTGGCCGGGTTCATCATGGCGGGCCGCCTCAAGGCGGCCTTGGTGGCGGCATCGTTTGCCGTTCTGGCGCTGATTTTCGCACCCACCATGATTTTGAGCGGTGCAGCTGTCGCTCTCGTGACGCTGCGGCGCGGACCCAGGGAAGGCCTGGTCGTGGCCGGAGCGGGCGCGCTCGGGAGTGCGGTGCTTGCCGGTCTGGCGCTCGGCAGCCCGTTTCCCGCCCTGTGGCTGGTGTCCGTATTCTGGCTGCCCATGTGGCTGATCGCAATCGTGCTGCGCAATACGGTGTCCTTGCAGTGGACGTTGCAGGCGATGGGCGCTCTCACGGCGCTCGGAGTTGTCGCAATATTCGTAGCGCTCGGCAATCCAGTGGCGTGGTGGCGCGACATTCTCGGTCAGATCCTGATGCCGATTCTCGTGCAATCCGGGGTGCCGGAAAGCACCATCAGTTCGATGATCGACGTCACCGCACCGCTCATGACGGGCGTGCTCGTGGGTAACCTCGCCTTGACCCTGTTGATGAGCCTGCTCCTCGCCCGGTTCTGGCAGGCACGATTGTACAATCCCGGGGGGTTTGGCCAGGAATTTCGCGCCTTGCGCCTGGGCCGGTCGGCGGCGATTGCCACCTTGGCGTTGGCAGCCTTGGCGACGATGACGCGAATGCCTTTGGCGGTAAACGTCGCGCTGGCGCTGGCCGGCTTGGTGGCGGTCCATGGTCTCGCGGTGGTGCACGGGGCAATTGATCGGGCTAAGGCGAGCCGCGGTTGGCTATTCGGCCTGTACGCTGCATTGTTTGTGTTTCTACCGGAGGTTGTGGTCCTAATGTGCCTCGTGTCGGTGCTCGATGCTTGGCTGGATCTTCGGGGTCGCGTACCGGCGAGATGACGCCTTGCGACGCCGCGCGGGCGCTTCGAGTCGCTTGCGCTCGCGTTTCGAACTGCTCGAGCGGAGGCGATGCGACTCTGTCACGGTTCATGTAAGTCGCCCGGGGCGCCACTTGCTGCGGCGGACCGGCCTAGCAATTGATTCGGAGTTTCGGCAATGGAAATCATACTTCTCGAGAAAGTGGAAAATCTGGGTAACCTTGGCGATCGCGTCAGAGTCAAGTCTGGCTATGCCCGTAATTATCTCGTGCCGAAAGGCATTGCCACCGAGGCGACCACCGCCAACATCGCCCGCTTCGAAGCGCGGCGGGCGGAGCTGGAAATGGCCGCGGCGGATGCCATGACGGCGGCGCAGGCCCGTAAGAACGCCCTAGAGCAGTTGCAGCTGACGATAGCCGCCAAGGCCGGAAACGAGGGCCGACTGTTCGGTTCCGTCGGTCCCGCCGACATTGCCGACGCGGCTGCCGCCGCGGGGGTCGAGATCAAGCGCGGGCAAGTCCGCCTGGACGAGCTCCTTCGCCAGGTTGGCGAATACGAGGTGGGCGTGCACCTCCACACCGATGTGGACGCCGTCATAAAGGTATCCGTCGTTCCCCTGTCGCAGTAAACTACCCAAACAAGAAATTTGCCCCCGCGAATCCGGCGGGGTTAGTCGCCCACCGGGGGGAGATCGCGCTTGAGTGTGTCTGCAGCTTCCATCGACGGACGGGATCGAATGAGCGAATCGCTTAAGGTCCCGCCCAATTCACTGGAGGCCGAGCAGGCCGTTATCGGCGGACTGATGCTGGAGAATTCCAGCTGGGATCTCGTCGCCGACCGTCTCGTGGAAGCTGACTTCTATCGCCCGGAGCACCGAACGGTGTTCGCCGCAATTCAGGATTTGGCAGGCAAGCGCAGCCCGTTCGACGTCGTGACGCTCGCCGAAGTTCTCCAGAGCCGTGACTCGCTCGAGAACGTAGGCGGACATGCCTACATTGCGACCCTGGCCCGCGACACGCCCACGGCTGCCAACATTCGCGCCTACGCGGACATCGTGCGCGAGAAGTCGGTGCTGCGACAGCTCATCGAGGCCGGGACCGACATTGCCACCAGCGGCTACGCACCCGAAGGGCGGGCGGTTTCCGAGCTGATCGATCAGGCGGAACAGATGGTGTTTCGAATCGCCGAACAGGGGACACGAAATCGCCAGGGATTCTTGCCGGTCAAAGAGCTTTTGACCGACGCGGTCAATCGCATCGATACCTTGTTCCAGAACGAGAGCGCCATCACAGGCATTCCGTCCGGTTGGGACGACGTGGATCGCATGACAGCCGGACTCCAACGGGGCGATTTGGTAATCATCGCGGGCCGTCCTTCCATGGGAAAGACCACCTTGGCCATGAACATCGCGGAGCACGCGGCGATTCGCGACCGCGCAGGGGTCGCCGTGTTCAGCATGGAGATGTCCGGCGAGCAGTTGGCGATGCGCCTCATGTCCTCGCTCGGGCGCATCGACCAGCATCGGATCCGAACCGGTCGCCTGGAAGACGACGACTGGCCGCGGCTCACCTCGGCACTCAGCATCCTGAAGGATGCACCTATGTATATTGACGACACGCCGGGCCTCAGCCCGACCGATGTCCGTGCTCGCGCGCGTCGCCTGAAGCGCGAGCACGAGGATCTGGGGCTGGTGATCATCGACTACCTGCAACTCATGCAGGTGCAGGGCACCGTCGAGAACCGTGCCACTGAAATCTCGCAGATTTCCCGTTCGCTCAAGGCTTTGGCGCGTGAGCTCGATGTTCCGGTCGTTGCGCTTTCTCAGCTCAATCGAAGTCTCGAGCAACGCCCCAACAAGCGTCCGATCAATTCTGATTTGCGGGAATCGGGAAGCATCGAGCAGGATGCGGATCTGATCGTGTTCATCTATCGCGACGAGATTTACAACGCGGAAAGTCCGGACAAGGGGCTCGCCGAGATCATCATCGGGAAGCAGCGCAACGGCCCGACCGGCACCGTCAAGCTGACCTTCCTCGGTCGCTACACGCGCTTCGAGAATTTTGCGCCAAGCAGTTACGGCGACGGTGGTTTCGGGTAGTCGCCCGCCGCCGCGCCTGCCCAGCGGGCCAACGCCGGTGAGTCCGCCGGGCTAAGCGGAATGTCGAAACCCAAATCCGAATACGTCTGCTCTCAGTGTGGCGGCCGCGCCCCAAAGTGGTCGGGCCAGTGCCCGGACTGCGAGGCCTGGAATACCCTGCAAGAGACCGCCGTGGCGCCGGCTCGCCCCGGGGGTGGTCGGTTCGTGGGCTATGCGGGTGCCGCCGCCTGCGCTCAGGTGGTGGAGCTCGCGCGGGTCCGAGGCGAGGAGGAGATTCGCACTACGACAAGGATCGGCGAGCTGGATCGGGTCCTCGGGGGCGGGCTGGTCTCGGGTTCGGTCATCCTCATCGGCGGCGACCCGGGAATTGGCAAGTCTACGATATTGCTTCAAGCAGTGGAGCGACTTGGCACCCGCCTCCCTAGTCTGTATGTAACTGGCGAGGAATCTCCACAGCAGGTCAGTCTTCGTGCACAGCGCCTTAATTTGAAAGGAGAAAACCTCCGTCTGCTGGCGGAGACGTGCGTGGAGCGGCTGCTGGACGCAGCCGCCGTCGGGCGTCCAAAGGCCCTGGTAGTGGATTCCGTGCAGACGATCTACACCGAGTCGCTGCAGTCCGCACCCGGATCGGTGGCACAAGTTCGCGAGAGTGCGGCGCGTCTGGTTCGCTTTGCGAAGGTCACGGGTACCACAGTCATCTTGGTTGGGCACGTGACCAAGGAAGGTCAGATCGC
>JBFGYN010000147.1:0-8840 GCA_041587415.1 Candidatus Competibacterales bacterium
AGTTGGGCACCCCCTCGAACATGAGCGTCGTTGCCCCATTGGCAAGCGGACCGTAGACGATGTAGGAGTGACCCGTGACCCAGCCGACGTCCGCAGTGCACCAATAGATATCGCCGTCGTGATAGTCGAAGACGTATTTGTGGGTCATCGCAGCGAACAGTATGTAGCCCCCGGTGGTATGACAGACGCCCTTCGGCATGCCGGTGGATCCGGAGGTATAGAGGATGAACAGGGGGTCCTCCGCGGCCATCTCCTCAGGCGGGCAGTCGGGTGACGCCGCTTGCACGATGTCGTGGTACCAGAGGTCGCGACCCTCGACCCAATTCACGTCACCGCCAGTGCGCTTCACCACGATGACTTTCTCGATGCTGGGTGTCTTGGTGCACGCTTTGTCAGCGTTCGCTTTTTGCGGCAGGGCGCGGCTGCCCCGATAACCTTCGTCCGCGGTGATCAATATCTTGCAGGAAGCATTGTTGATTCGATCGCGGAGCGCGTCGGGCGAGAACCCACCGAAAACGATGGAGTGTGTGGCGCCGATTCGCGCACAGGCGAGCATCGCAACCGCGGCCTCTGGGATCATTTGCAGATAGATGCAGACGCGATCGCCCTTGCGCACGCCCTGTGCCTTGAGTGCATTGGCAAAGCGGCACACTTCGGCATGGAGTTCCCGGTAGGTGATCTGGCGGTCCTCATTGGGACTGTCGCCCTCCCAAATTATCGCAATCTGATCGCCGCGATTCTCCAGGTGCCGGTCGAGGCAATTGTAGCTGACGTTGAGGGTGGCCCCGTCGAAGAACTTGATCCGCGGCGGATCATTGAAATCGTAGTCCATCACCGTGTCCCACTTTTTCGACCACGTGATGAACTCCTCCGCCTGCTCGGCCCAGAAAGCCTGGGGATCGTTCACGGAGCGTGCGTACATCTCCTCGTATTTTTCCGCAGTGATGTGCGCTCGGCTCGCAACACCTTTCGGAACCGGGTAGACCTTGGAATTCGACATTTGAACGATCTCCTATATGTCAGTCGTCAGTCGCCAATTGTTGTGCTCGAACTCGAGCGGGGAAGTGCCGAGAAACGGCGCGCGGTGCTCATCAGCAGTGGGATCACAAGCGCTTACGCAGTCTGTGGAAGCCACGCCTCTCGCGGTGGACGCCCGTAATTCACGGGTCCCGTGGCGGCGGGCGCGCGGGATCCGGCGGGCGGATGCAAATTCGAAGTGTAGCTCATTCACGAAGGATGCAACGTGGCTCTTGAAAAAGCGCGAAAACGAACTGCTCTGTGGTGATCATGGACGCGGGCCGCCGGCAGGAGTGCCCGTTGCTGCGCGAACCACTGGTCAACAAGTGCGTACCACCCGGGCATCGGCAACCTCCCAGGTTTCCGGTCGCACTCCACTGGTTTTTACCTGCCCATTGCAGCGCAACGAGCCGATCCATCGGAATCGATGTCGCGAGTGAAGAAACCCCTGATGACAGGCGCGGAAACGGATATTGTCTCCCCGCGCCGAACGCCGTGTCAACGCACGTGCGTTGCGCGCAAGTGCGCCCGTAAACTGATTGCTGATTATGTAGATGGGAGGTTCTCGCCGGTTCTCGGGATCGGTCGTGAAAGGTCGATTCCAGTCCGTATCGCACCCCGGGGCATCCGAGCGGGAGTGTATTTGCGGTGGTTGTGACAGTACGCGGGGGCAAAAAAGCACAACCGAAGCCCGGGTTCGAAGGATAGTGCGTGCCGCGACACCGCCCTGCTGCACAAATGAGACGACGCGCGCCCGTGTACCGAGGGACACGGAGACCATCGCTGACTTGCTGCCAGTCACGGCGGCGTTGTTATACTGAGTGATGGTGGGCAGATCCTGTCCACGGCGGCTGCTACCTCCCCCTGTTGCTGAGCTGCATAAGAGCATATGCCCGAAGAGTATTGGGATTGGGCCATCGTCATCGTGTGCGGATTCATTGCCTGGCACGGTCTGACTTATCGTGATGCCGATGGCGATCGCCCGTGGGTGCATCTCCTGTTCGGTTCGATCGCCCTTCTATTCAGCGTGCGCACGTTATTTTTCGACATCTTCAGCTAGCCCGGATATTTCACCAGGGCGGCCTTCGGCTAGCCCTTCACCGAGGGTTCTGGTCGCCCATCTCGCGTGATCGCACGGCCAGTCGATGTCTCGCACCGACTTTTCCACGATCACACAAGCTGATCCGGCCGGTCCTCCGCGAAAATTCCGGTTCCCGATGCAACCTCCGGTCTAGTTCTTGAACGGCCGCTGTTCGGCGTCGCGGACTGGAAGCGACAGCAAACGCTGCTCCTGCGGCAGAGCGAGCTGCTCCCGGAGGTAGCGCGCCCTGTCGGCGACGGCTGGTGGTTTTTCGGGCTGATTTCGCAGGAACCGAGTCAACCACCCGGGCCCCTCGACAGCCTCGGCATCCAAGCGGAGGGCCGTTTCGTAGTCGGCCAACGCGCGCTCGTGGCTGCCCGACCGATCGTAGGCGATGCCCCGATTCGCGTAGAGTCGGGCATCGTGCGGGTGTTCGGCAATCAAGCTCTCGTACGCCGCGATGGCCTCGTGTTCGCGCCCCAGCATGATGAGTGTCTCCGCGCGGCCGATCCGGGCTGGGTAGTGGTCCGGGACCTCGGCAATCGTGTTCTCGTAGGCTCTTATTGCCGCGCTGAACTCGCCGTCCGCAAAGTACTTGGCGCCTGCGGCGTAGTCGTAGTCGCCTGGGGAACGCGATTCGACGAAGTACCCGTAGACCGTCCACCCCGCGAATGCCAAGGTCAGGATGACCGCGGTACCCGTGAGGAACCGGTACACCCGTTCATCCATTGAAGTCTCCGAGCAGCTGCGCGTTGAACAAGTAGGAGAACATGAGCGAGACAATGGCTCCAATGACGCGGGCACGCTGCCGTTGCTGCTGAATCTCGCTTTCATCGAGTTCCTGTTTCCGGCTGCGGCGCAGGCGTCGAACACTCAGAACCCAGATGATCCGACTCACGGGAAAGAAAAGCAGAAGGGCTAGGATGGCAACCGAGACAACCCGATACAGCTCCGGACTCATCATCGTAGTGCATTCACGACGTCGATAATGTCATTGCAACGAGATTGCAGGCGCGCGGAAGCCGTTCGCCAGCAAGCTGGCTCCTACAAAGGGCGGCGCGCCGAATGTAGGAGCCAGGTTGCGTGCGAACCGCTCATTTCGTTCTCTATCGACCCGCAGCGGGTGCGCTCGCCACACCCTCCGCCAGGGACACGATTTCCCGGGACGGAACAGTGGAAAGTTCCACCTTATAGGCAAGAAACCACATCATGAGCACGCCCAGAGCCCAGAAAAGGAGCTGCCAGGTCCAAATGGACGGTATCCCGAACAGCCAGGTGGTCGGATCGGTCGGATCGCCAAACGCGGTGTTGCCAAGCACAGCTCCTGGGCCGATGGCAAAGCAGAACCACACGAGCGCGACGATCCAGGCGATCGGTATCAGGCCCCGCTTGGAGAATGGAACGGACGCGTGCTCCTTGATGAAGCGGTGATAGGACATTCGATGTTCCCTATCCTGGGGGCTTTGCGTGACCGCCGAAACGACGATTGCCAAACCCAGATTGAACAGGATGCCCCAACCCGCGGAGTGCAGCGTCAACGGCCAGCGGCCCCAGGGCATGTACTTGGCGCCGATGCTTTCGGTCAGTGTCACGACGATCAGCCCGGCGATGAGCCCGATCACGATGCCCTGGCGCGTGAGGAACGGCCACCAGCAAACGGCGATGAGCGCTGGCCACATCTGGAATCCATAGGCCACTGCAAGGCCGCCTAGCAACACGAGTGCGTCGGTCGCGGTTGTTGCCACGAGTAACGCTACCAAGACGACCACGAGCACCATCGTACGGCCCCAGAACTTCTGTTGCCCGTCCGTGGCATTGGGTATGACAAATCGGCGCAGCACGTCCCGGGTGATCATGGATCCGGCAGTCGACATATATCCAGAGCCCGTAGATTGCATGGCTGCCAACGCGCAAACGGATAGAAGGCCCACGAGCCACGGCGCGGTGTCACCCAGCAGCCAGATTAGCTGCGGCACCACGTTTTCCTGCTTGGATGCGCTATCCATGAGGTCTACCATCACCGCGGTCGGGCCATTGCCTGCGACGATGGAGGCGATTCCTTCTTTTGCGAGCACGCCAGCCTCCGCAGCGGTCAGGTCAGGGCTCGACGCCGCGATAATACCTTGCACCATCACTGGGTTCGTCAGCTCCGGGTGCGCCTCGAAAAACTTCAGATCCGCGCCCAGGAAATGGGCGCCGAGGCCCTGAAACGCCGTGAATAAGAATAGGATGATGCCGATCCCGAATGACGACGCCCACACCTGTTGTGGCGCGAATGGTGCCGGGCTGCGATTGGCGAATGCCCACATGGAAAAGGCCGGAGCGGATTGAATGCCCATGAGTGCGAACATGTAAGTGAGCACCATCATGCCCGTCCATGCCCCGCCGACCGGATTCTCGACGCCAAGCCCCGCCACCATTTGAATGACACCGGGAATGGCCACGTAGGAGCTGTATCCGTCCGGAGTCGTGCCGCCGAACAGGGCTTTTCCGTCCGGGCCGATTTCACTGAGCGCAGCAATTCCGGCCGTAAAATCTGGAACGTGGGCGATGGCGACGATGCCGATAATGACAATTCCCGAAGCGAGCAAAATTGCTTGCATCGTGTCCACGTAGGCCACGGCGCGAAGCCCCCCGGACGCGACGTAGAGCACCACGACAAAGGACAAAAGCCACATACCCACCTCGACCGACAGCAATCCGTCGGTGAGAACGTTGAACAGGAAACCGGATGCCCGCAGTTGGATGCCCAGATAGGGTATGGAAAACACCAGCGCAACCAGTACCACCAGTAGGCGGACGGTGTCGGATTTCAAGTATGCCGCCAACATTTCCCCAGGTGTGACGAACCCGAATCGTTTTCCGAGCATCCATTGGCGTTTGAGGAACAACACACCGGTGAACGGAATGGTGATGGCGTAGAACGATGCGTAGGCGTACTGGAACCCGTCACGGTAGAGCAGTCCGGGATGGCCGATGAAGGTCCACCCGGAAAACGACGTTGCAGTCGCCGCGAGCACGAATACCCACACGCCGATGCCGCGGCCGGCGAGCATGTAATCCGTCGCAGTCTTGGCGGACAGGGCCCCCTTCACCCCCCAGAACAGGCAGTAGGCCCAGTAGATGCCGACAAATATGAACAGCCAGATGCCCTTCGCACTGAGTTCCTCCATATCCGCATTCCTCGTCAACGTGTCGGTTATGGCTGCACTGATCCACTCAGCGCCGCTTGTGGCAAACGATGATGCGCCCGGCCGCTCCCACTCGTCCCCGGACAGCGACGCGGCATCAAAGTACCCCGGTTCCAATGATTCAATCCACCCTTCGGGCCCAAGCAAAGGACGATGGCGTGCGTGAGGGGAATGGGCGCGACAATTCCCCGGCGATCGTAAGGAACTGGGACACGGGAGAATAGCACGCCGCTCGGCTTTAGCTCCGCGGCCATTGCACGCACTCGCCTAGCGCTTGCGCCGCAGCGATGGTGCGTATGGGCTTCGGCCCACCCGATTCGGGCCAAAGGGGGAGAATTCTTACGTTTTTTTCACGAATCATCCGCTTGTGCGCAATCCAGGCGAAACGGAAACTGACGAATGCATTGCAGATTATTGTGTCGAATCGTTGCAACGGGTCGCACCCGTCAATTGCTCCATGAGTTGGCAGGGAAGTTGCTTCCACATTCTGGGCCCGCAACTGGGGCACCTGCCGTCAAACGTCGCGGAATTGATATGACCCCGAAGGTGGCCACAACTCAGTTTGGATTTACGCTGGTCGAGCTCATGATCACGCTCGTACTGGGCGCGCTGGTTCTGACACTCGCTGTGCCCAGCTTCCGCACCCTGGTCCAGAGCAATCAGATGACCACGGTCCTCAACGACTTGGTGACGGACTTGAGTCTTGCGCGGAGCGAGGCCATCAAGAATGGCGGCGGCGCCACGGCATGCAAACGCAATGCGGCGGGGTCTGCATGCGACACCACAGCCGATTGGCACGATGGGTGGATCGTTTTTTCCGACATCGACGGCGATGGGACGATCGACGCGGGGGACGGTGACGCCATTCTCCGGATACACGAGCCATTGATCTCGGACTTCAACGTAGCAAACGCCAGAAACCGGATTTCGTATGATTCCCGGGGTGCGACGACGGCGTTCTCCGGCACTTTCGTCATTTGCGATGACCGCGGCGCCTCCGAGGCGCGCGCGCTCATACTCAGCGCAACCGGGCGATTGCGGCGGGGTCAGGACAGCAACGCGGACGGCACCGAGGAAGACGGTTCCGGCAACGAGGTGACATGCCCATGAGGCGCCAAGGATTCGGCGATACACAACCTGGTCTGCAGAAGGACTGTTCCGGATTCACACTGATCGAAGTGCTGGTCTCGGTATTCGTGCTGGCATTCGGCCTGCTCGGGATCGCAGCGCTCCACAACACAAGCCTGCAGAGCAATCACAGTGCCTATCTGAGAAGCCAGGCGGCCATGCTCGGCTACGACGTCATCGACCGGATGCGGGCGAATCAGCCGGACGCGACAGCCGGCAGCTACGACATTGCGATTGGCACGGCGGCGAGCGGTACGGGGCTGGCAAACACGGATCTCATCGAATGGAAGGGGTTGCTTGCGTCCACACTTCCCGCTGGTGACGGATCGGTCTGCCGTTCCGCGGACGGGGCGACCTGCGGAACGGGAAACATCATCATGGTCACGGTCCAGTGGGACGACACTCGCGGCCAGGGTGGGGCCACTCAGATGCTGTTGTCCGGAGAGCTGTGATGACCAAGCAGGCAACGACCACATCCGTTTTCCGGAACCAGCGGGGCGTCGGCCTCATCGAAGTCATGGTCGCCCTGATGCTGGGGACGATGGTCGTGGCAGCCGTCGCACAGGTGTTCGTGGGGACCAAAACGGGCTATCGCATGGAGGAGGGGCTTTCCCGATTGCAGGAGAACGGCCGTTTGGCAATGGAGTTCCCTTCCTACGACATACGGTTGGCCGGCTATACGGGTTGTTCGAGTCTCGATCAGATCACCCCGAATTCCATACTCGATCCCACCTTCTACCCCGGTTTCACCTACGACGCGTCTGTTGCCGTTTCTGGCCACCAGTACAACGGCAGCGGGTGGACGCCGGCATTGCCCGCCGTTCTGTCCGGCCTGGCCAGTCCGCCGCTCGCGAATACAGACGTCGTGCGCGCCCAGATGGGCTCGAGCTGCGACGCCTACTTGACCGGCAACATGGGGGCGGCAAACGCCAACATCCAGGTTACCGTGCCGAACAGCTGCAACTTCGTCGCCGGCGACGCATTGCTCATCACCGATTGCGCCGACGCAGACCTGTTCGCGGCAACCGCGGTATCCGCCAGCGGCACCATTGAAACCATCGCCCACGCCAGCAATCTGAACACCACGAATTTTCTCAGCAAGGCCTACGGGCCCGACGCCGAGGTCATGCGCTTCGAGAGCGTATCGTACTACATTGCAAACGGAGTCAACGGCGGCCCATCGCTGTGGCGGTTGAACCACGATCGGGCGGTCGGCGGGAACAATCCGCAGGAACTCGTGGAAGGCGTCGAGAACCTTCAGGTCCTGTACGGAGAAGACACCGACGCTGATCGTTACGCCGAGACTTACGTGAGCGCAAGTGCGGTCACCGACTGGGCCAACGTGGTCAGTGTGCGCCTCGCATTGCTGGTCGACAGTATCGAGATTTCCAACACCGCATTGGACACAGCCACCTACGATCTTCTCGGCACGGTGATCGACCCGGTCGACGATCGGCTGCTGCGCAAGGTGTTTCGCGGCACCGTCTCATTGAGGAATCGGCTTCCATGAGGTTCGATGCCATGACCCCATACCGTTCGAGAAGCCATTTCGGCGCGCCCGCCCGCCAGAGTGGAGCAACCTTGGTTGTCGCGCTCATCATGCTCATGGTCCTGACACTGTTAGGCACGACCGCGATGCAGAGCACGACCATGGAAGAGCGGATGGCGGGCAACACCCGGGATCGCAATGTGGCATTTCAAGCCGCTGAAGCAGCTCTGCGAGAGGCGGAACGCTTTTTGAACCAACCGGTGCTGCCCGCGTTCGCCGGTACCAACGGGCTCTATCAGCCGACCCAAGGCGCCGGCGCCAGGACTTGGGAAAGCGTCGACTGGACCGACGCGACCGCAGTCACCGTCTATTCGGAGGGGGCTCTCGATGGCGTGCCCACGGCGCGACTGCCGGCTTACATCATCGAGGAGTTGCCAGCGGTGTTCGATACATCGGGAAGCCTGGAAGCGGGCACCGCGCTGTCGAACGAATTCTATCGAGCGACCGCCAGGGCCACGGGCTCGACGGCAGGCGCCGTAGTCATTCTACAGACGACGTACAAGCGCTAATCGGCGTTTACACGAAGGACCGGATCAACCGGGAGAGTATCGATGGATCGAAACAGTAAATTCTCAGGACGAGGCTTGATTCGGGGAGTCCTCATTGGCGCGGCTTTGGCGGTGGCACTTCCGGCATCCGGCGCACTGACCTTGAGCGATACGCCCCTGTTCGTGACCCAGTCGGTACCACCCCTGTCGCTCCTGGTCATGGGGCGGGACCACAAGCTCTACTACGAAGCCTACAACGATGCCTCCGACCTCGACGGGGACGGTCAGACGGACGTGCGCTACAAGCCCGGCAGCATCGACTACTATGGCTATTTCGACTCGTACAAGTGTTATTCCTACGATTCGTCCGACGCCCGGTTCGAGCC
>JBFGYN010000148.1:0-8822 GCA_041587415.1 Candidatus Competibacterales bacterium
CTCCGTAGCCACGGTGTACGGGAAAGTGCTTAATCGGTTCCGCCCGCCCGGACGCCTTGCAGGAGGCGCCTTTGGTGCTGCCCACCGTAAATTTATCGGGCGCATCACGCGCCCACCCAGGTAGCCGGTGACACCAGCCGTCAGCACGATGTAGGGAAAGGGAACGCCCAAGGCAAATATGGGGACGAAGGCTGCGCCTGCCATACCCCAGAGCAAACCGTTGCGTAGCGCCCTCGAGCCGATCCGGTAGGCTGCGAAAACGACGATGGCAGTCACCGCCGGCTTGATGCCGAAAAGCACGCCAGCCGCCACCGGCACGTCGCCGAATGCCAGATAGGTCCAGGTCAGGGCAATCAGAATGGCCAGCGATGGCAGCACGAAAAGCGCGCCGGCCAAGATGCCGCCCAAAGTGCCTTGCATCAGCCAACTGATGTACGTCGCGAGTTGCTGGGCCTCGGGCCCCGGCTTCACCATGGTGTAGTGATGCGCGCGGAGAAAGCGGCGCTCGCTCATCCACCACCGCCGCTCGACCTACTCGGTATGCATCATGGCAATCTGGCCCGCTGGACGAATGCCCTCCCAATCCGCCAATCTGACTGGCACTAGCCCTCTCAATTACTATGGTTCGGCTTCATGGCATTGCCACGATCTACCCGCCATCGCCACATCCGGCACGCCTCGTCGGACCCGGATGGAGTCCCGATTCTCGAGGCGAAATCCATCAGCATGCACTTCGGCAAGGTGGTGGCTCTCAACGACGTGTCCGTGAAAGTACACGCGGGGGAGGTGGTTTGCCTGATCGGGGATAACGGCGCCGGCAAATCAACCTTGATCAAGGTCCTTTCTGGTGCCTACCGCCCGAGCCTAGGCAAGATATGGGTGAAAGGAAAAGAGGTGCACTGGAGATCCCCTGGTCAGGCAATTCGTAGTGGAATCGCGACGGTGTATCAGGATCTGGCCATGTTTCCCCACATGAGCATGACGAGGAATTTCTTCATCGGGCGTGAACCCTTGACTGTCGGCCGGGGGCCGTTCCGTCGGGTCGACTGGAAGTTGGCCGAGCAGATTACCAGAGAGGCGATGGCCAAGATCGGCATCGATATCCGCGATCCCGCACAGGCGGTCGGCACCCTTTCGGGTGGCGAGCGGCAATGCCTGGCCATTGCCAGGGCCGTGCACTTCGGTGCCCGGGTTCTGATCCTGGACGAGCCCACCTCGGCGTTGGGAGTGCACCAGACAGCCATCGTGCTGAGATACATCATGCGTACCCGATCGCGTGGGCTCGGCGTCATATTCATCACGCACAACGCGCACCACGCCTACGCGGTCGGCGACTCATTCACAGTGCTGAACCGGGGCAAGGGCGTGGGCACCTTTCAGCGTGCGCAGGTGAGCCGCGGCACGGTTCTCGGCATGATGGCTGGTGGCCACGAAATGGAAGTCTTGTCCGCCGAACTCGAGGAACTGGTCCGTGTCCACGCCGCTTCGTCCGGACGCGTGACCGCGCGAGAATTGGCGGCCGAGGAGGCGCTGGCCATTGCCGTCGATGAAGAAGCCCACAAGGTGCTGGACTGACTGTCCTTGGCCCATGATTCTGACTAGCTTCTCCGAGCGACTTTGGAGGCAAAGATCGTGATCAGCCCACCCAGCATGACGTAGCCAACGAGCACTTCCGCGACTACCCACCGGGTGGCCTCAGGCGTGATGGGCGATATGTCACCAAAACCCAGGGTGGTAAAGGTGACCACGCTGAAGTAGATCATCGTCGTCAGAGTGTGGGGGATCTCCGGTCCCATTGCGAACGCATCACTACCCAACGAGTGATAGAGATGGCCGAAGCCCACGGCAACCAGCGCGGACCACATCACCCACAATAGCAATGAACGGCCGCAGTCGGAGAATATGCTCCACAGGAGGTACAGCGGCTTGCGCCAGGCAACACTGCGGAATTCTTCGATATATTCCTGGTCCTGTGCGAAACGCTTGAAAAGCGGGCTGCCGTAGCATGTGGCGACGCGGATACCCCGGTACTTCGCCCAGCGGTTGTACAAGGCTGCCTCCACGTTGACGCCACTGAAGTTTGCCCACTTCAGATTCGCCCCGCGGAGATCGGCTCCTCTGACGCTTGCACCTTCGAGATCCGCCCCACGAAGCACGGAGTTGGCAAGATTCGCGCTTTCCAGGTTCGCGCCGCGCAAGACTGCACCGTACAGATCCACTCCGGCGAGATTGGCCGTCTCGAGATCCGCTCCTGTGAGATTTGCTCCGCTCAGTCGGGCGCCTTTCAGGTTTGCACCATACAGGTATGCTTCCCGCAGATCCGCGTCCTCCAGGTTAGCACCCCGCAGATCCGCGTCCTCCAGGTCCGCGCCGGCAAGATTGGCCCGAAAAAAGTTCGTACCGGTGAGCTGTGCCTCCGTGAAGTTCGTGTTGCTCAGGGCGGCACCGTAGAAGTTGGCCTCTCTGACATCAGCCGACATCAGATCGGCACCGGCGAGATTGGCGCGATAGAAGTTTGCGCCGCATATTTCCGCCCGTTGTAGGTTGGCGTTCTCCAGGCAGGTGCCTTCACAGTAAGTCTCCGCGAGAACGGCGTCCGATAGGTTCGCCTCCGCCAAATTGAGTTCCGAGAGGTTGGCGTACCTTAGATCCGCGCCTGTCCCTTCCTGGTGATCGGAGTCTATCCAGAGTCCGTGGGCGCTGACCTGCTCGTCGAGAGCCTTCTGTGCCATCCTGCTCATTGTGAATTCATGCTCCTGGCGTGTGCGCGCTCCGATGCGAATGAGTAAGCCGTTACAGCTCCAGGATGCAATCGGTCCAGGCGCCGTCCGCGCGGCTGGAAGCGATAGCGGCTTCGACGAACTTCACACCGCGGGCGCCGTCCACCACATTTGGAAAATCCAGCGCAAGCGGGTCAGCCGGTTGACCGATGAGCCGTGCCACGGTTGCCTCAGCGACGTCGCAATAGAGGTTGGCAAATGCCTCGCGGAAGCCCTCCGGGTGCCCGATTGCGATGTGCGTGGCCCGAATGGCAGCGGCCTCGAGCCCGGGACCACCCCGGCTCAATACCTGTGCGGGCCGATCCAGGGGCGCATAGTGCAATTGGTTGGGGTGCTCCTGCTGCCACTCCAAAGCGCCGTACTCGCCAATGACCCGAATTCGGAGTCCGTGCTCTGCCCCGGCCGCAGCCTGGGTGACCCACATGATGCCACGGGCGCCGTTTTCCAGCCGCATCAGTAGCCCAACATAGTCATCCACGTGCCGTCCGGGCACCACCGTACCGAGATCGGCGCCCACGCGGGCAACTTGCTGCTGAGTAACGAAGGCGGCCAGGTGGTGAGCGTGGGTACCGATATCGCCGAGTATCAGCGAAGGCCCCGCGATTGCGGTGTCCATGTGCCAGTTTTGTCCCTCGCCTTGCTCGGATTCGGTGAGCCTGGCCAGGTGGCCCTGAACGTATTCGACTTGGACCATTCGAATTTCGCCCAACACGCCGGAACCCACCATGGCACGGGCCTGGCGGACCATGGGATAGCCCGTGTAGGCAAAGGCAGCGCAGAATACCTGACCGCTCTTTTCGACCCTGCGCACCAAATCCAGCGCTTCATCGAGTCGGTTACACAGTGGTTTTTCGCAGACCACATCCAGGCCGCGGTCCAGGGCGGCGCTGCACAGGCGGAAATGGCTCTCGTTGGGCGTCATGATGGCCAGCACATCGATGCCGTCTGGCCGACCGCTTTCCTGCTCCAGCATCTCTTCCGCCGTTCCGTAGCTGCGGGATGCATCCAGACCAACGCTTTGGCCAGCGGCCCGCGAGCGCTCCGGATCCGACGACAGCACCCCGGCGACGACGTCGAAACGTTCTTCGAGTCGCGCTGCGCTTCGGTGAACGATGCCGATGAAGGAGTCGGGTCCGCCGCCGATGACGCCCAGACGCAGTCGGCGCCCGAGCGCGGCGAATACAGGATTAGTGGCCATGTGGGGTGTCCTCGAGGTTTGCTTCTCATACCGTGATCGTGAGAATGCGATTGAGATAAAAATAGGATCGTACGGATTCCATTCCAATACGCAGAGCCACCATTGACTCTGCCGGTAAAGGCTTGCTTCGGGTTACGGCGCCCGAGACCTGACGGAGTCGCGTTCCACCAGTTCACCGGCCAGAATGGACAGCCTTGGTTTCTCGCCCGGGTGACGGATGCGCTCGATGAGGAGATCCGTCGTCATGGTGGCCATCCGTGCGAAGGGCTGGCAGACCGTGGTGAGGCGGTAGGCCGCTGCGTCCGCCATCAATATGTCGTCGAACCCAATTACGCCGATCTCGCCTGGAACGTCTAAACCGAAGCGGTGCCGGGCCGCATCCATGGCGCCCAGCGCAATGATGTCGTTGGTACAGAACAGGGCATCAGGGCGTTGGTTCGAATCTACCAGCAGGCGGCTGGCCGCATCAAAACCGGCCGAGTAGCTGTACGCTCCTGCACTCTCGTCAGCCCACAGCGCCAACCCTCGCCGGTTCAGTTCCGCAACGAAACCAGTGCGCCGGTCGTTCGTGGTGGCGATTCCCCTGGGACCGCCGATGTAAGCCGGGCGCAGGTACCCCCGCTCGGCAAATAACTTTCCGGCGATGGCGCCGCCGGCCACGTTGTCGCAGCACACGGCACTGGTGGGTGCCCGCATCGAATATCGGCCGAAGAGCACCACGGGGAGGCCCTGCCGGGTGCATTCCTCGACCAGTACCGGGGACAGGGTCGCGGACGTCACCACGAGCCCATCCACCTGATAGCTCATGACCATCTGCACGGCTTCCGACAGGTTGTCGTCGTGTGTGACGTTGAAAATCAGAGAGTGCAGTCCCTTCTGCTGGATGGTGCGTGTGAAATAATCGAGAATGCTGAGATAGGCGGGGTTGCTGAAATCCGCCACGAGGATTCCGATCAGGTCGGTGCGCCGTGTCTGCAGACCTCGAGCCAGCAGATTCGGTCGATAGCCCAGCCGGTCGGCGCAGCGCATGACCTTTTTCCGCGTTGCAGGTGCCACGCTGGCTCCGGCCGTAAAGGCGCGTGACACCGCTGAAATTGAGACTCCAGCAGCGCGGGCCACGTCAGCGGCGGTGACGGGACCTTTTCGTTTTGGCGGTCGAAGGTTCGACGGCACCACTTTTCCTGCTCTCAATCCACGATTTCCAGTCCGGCCGCCGTGAATGCTTTGGTGAGATGGCGATAGCCCATGCTGGCGTACTCGAGAGGGTTGGCCTTGGCCGGGTCCTGCTCAGCTTCTACGACGACCCAACCGGCATAGTTGATGCGCGCCAGTTCCCTGGCGAATCCTTCGAAGTCGATGCAGCCGTCCCCGGGCACCGTGAAGGCGCCGGCCAGTACTGCTTCCAGGAAGCTCGCATCTCTGCTTTTGATTTGAGCCACCACGTCCGGCCGGATGTCCTTGCAGTGAACATGTCGAATGCGGTCGCCATGGCGACGCACCGTAGCGACCAGGTCACCACCCGCGAATGTAAGGTGACCGGAATCCAGGGTCAGGCCCACTGCCGGGCCGGTGCTGTCCATTAGCCGGTCCAGCTCTTCCTGGGTCTCGATGAGTGTGCCCATGTGATGGTGATAGGCGATTGGCATGTCCTGCTCGAGCATCCATTCGGCGAATTCGGTAACTTTGCGGCCAAAGTCGGCAAATTCGCCGGCGCTCAGCTGCGGTCGCTGGCTGAGCGGGACGCCTTGGCGGTTTTGGACGGTGCCGGTGGTGTCTGCGTATACCATCACCGGGCAGCCCAAGGCCTTGAACGTGTTCAGCTGCTGGTTCACCCGCCGCTTCTCCTCCTCGACGGAGCCTTTCAGCAGCGCGCCGGAGAACCAGCCCGAGACCAGCTTGATGTCATGGGCCGCCAAAATCGGGCCCAGCACCGCTGAATTCATGGGAAACTTGCCCCCCGCCTCGATGCCGGTGAAGCCCGCTTCCCGGGCTTCCGTCAGGCACACTTCAAGCGGCGTGTCGCCACCGAGTTCGGGCAGGTCGTCGTTGGACCAGGCAATGGGGGCAACCCCTAGTCTTATTGACATGTTGGTATGACTCCACAGTTTCTAATGAACGATTGCTCGAGGAAACCCGAACCGACTCGGCGTTTCCCGGAGCCACTTAGGGATCAGACCCATCCGCCATCTACGATGTAGGTCTGGGCGGTGATCATGCGACTGTCGTCGGCCGCCAGAAACAACACCAGTCTGGCAACGTCGTCCGGCATGAGTTTTTGTTTCAGACTCTGGGCGTCCAGCACTTGCTGCTCCAATTCCGGCGTCAGCCACAGCTTTACTTGGCGCTCGGTCATTACCCAACCTGGCAGCACTGCGTTGACCCGAATACCCGCCGGGCCGAAATCCCGCGATAGAGTGCGGGTCAGCCCGATGGTGCCCGCCTTGGCCGTAGCATAGGGGGCGATGCGCGGTGAGCGGCGCAGAAAGCTGGGCGAGCTGAAGTTGATAATGGACCCGCCCCCGGCTGCAGCCATGTCGTCGAAGACCGCCTGGGAGGCGAAAAAGACATGGCGTAGGTTGACGGCCTGCATCTCATCCCAGGTTTCCACGTCGATTTCCTTGACCTCGTAGCGGGTGTCGCGGGCGGCGTTGTTGATGAGCGCCCGGACTGGCCCTTGGGTCTTTGCGGCCGTCCTGATGGCCTGCTTTAGGGCTGGTATATCGCGCAGGTCGCAGGGAATGAACAGGGGAGCGTGGCGACCCCGCGCCGACAGCGCATCGCACAAGGCTTCGCCGGCGGATGCGTCGATGTCCACGAAGGCCACCTTGGCGTCCTGCATAACGAAGTGCTCGACGATAGACGCCCCGATGCCGGACCCGCCGCCGGTGATGAAGACGGCCCGGTCCCGCAGGCTGGGGTAGCTGGCGTAGTCACTCATTTCACACGCCCCGGCGCTGGGTCTTCTGGGCCTCGGTGTGCTTGGCGTGGGCCTCGCGCACGCTCTGTCGCTGGCTCAACTCGGGTATCCCAACCTGCCAGTAGGAATTGGTGGAGGTCCAGGCATTCTTGTCCACCTGGATCGAGATCACGTAGGTGCGATTTGCCTCCTTGGCCCGTTGCAGGGCCGCCGGCAGATCGTCGAGCTTGGCGACGGTTTCGGCGAGCGCTCCCATGGCCTCGGCGTGCTTGGCAAAGTCCACGTAGACCTCATTCTCGATTCGACAGTCCTTGATCAGGTTGTTGAAGGATGCGTTACCGGTGTTGTTTTGTAACTTGTTGATCACCGCGTAGCCGCCATTGTCGCAGACCACAACGATCATCTTGTGGCCGCTGAGCACCGAGCTGTAGATGTCCGAGTTTAGGAGCATGTAAGAGCCGTCTCCGACCAGCACGACGACATCCCGGTCGGGGATGGCCATCGCGGCACCCCAGCCGCCGGCGATTTCGTAACCCATGCAGGAGTAGCCGAATTCCACGTCGAAGTTGTTCAAAGATCGTGCTTTCCAGGTCATGTTCAGCTCAGCGGGCAGACCTCCGGCCGCGGTCAGGACGTAGTCGTCGGGCGCGCAGACTCGGTTCACAGTGTCGATGACCTGGGCATAGCTGGCCAGCTCGCCGCGGGCGGCGACAGCATCGGCCAGCTTGTCGTTCCAGCGGGAATAACGTTCCGCCGCCGTTGTTGCCCAGGATGCCGGGCCGCGCCAGTCACCCAGTCGCTCGCTCAGTTGCGTGAGGCTTTCACGGGCATCGCCCACCACCCCAACGGCGCGATGTTTGGTGGCATCGAAGCGGGCGGTGTTCAGCGCCACCAGGCGCAATTCCCGGTTTTGAAACACCGACCAGGAGCCGGTGGTGAAATCCTGCAGACGGGTGCCGACCGCCAGCACGAGGTCGGCCTCTCCGGCCATCTCGTTGGCCGAGTCGGACCCGGTGGGACCCAGGGGGCCGGCGTTCAGCGGGTGATCGTGAAGCAGGGTACCGCGCCCAGCAATGGTTTCAACGACCGGAATGTTGTGGGTTTCCGCGAAGGTGGTGAGTTCCTGAATTGCGCGGGAATAACGCACCCCGCCGCCACTGACCAGGAGTGGCTTTTTGGCCCCCTGGAGCAGCGCGGCGGCCCCATCCAGGTCCTTCAGGTCGGGACGTGGACGGCGGATTCGGTGCACCACTTTTTCGAAGAACTCCAGCGGATAGTCGTAGGCCAAACCACCCACGTCCTGGCACAGGCCGACAAACGCGGGCCCGCAGTCCGCCGGGTCCAACATCGTGGCCACCGCCTGCTGCAGAGAACCTATGATCTGCTCCGGATGGGTGATCCGATCCCAGTACCGTGTGACCGGGCGGAAGGCGTCGTTGACGGTGACGGTGGGGTTGTTGAAATGCTCCACCTGCTGCAACACCGGATCAGGCCGGCGGGTGGCGAAGGTGTCTCCGGAGATGAGTAGCAGCGGCAGCCGATTGGTGTGGGCCACTCCGGCGGCGGTGACCATATTGGTAGCCCCAGGTCCAACGGAACTGGTGGCAATCATGATCTGCCGGCGGTGCTTGGCCTTGGCGTACGCCACGGCTGCCATGGCCATGGACTGCTCGTTCTGGCCGCGCCAAGTGGGCAGTTCGTCCTTGACCTGCTCCAGCGCCTCCCCGAGACAGGTGACATTGCCGTGCCCGAAGATAGCGAACACCCCGCCGAAAAGGGGTGTCTCCTCACCGTCGATCAGGGTCTTTTGCATGGTTAGAAACTTCACCATGGCTTGTGCCGTCGTGAGTCGGACCGTCTGCATCTCGGTTTCTCCAATGGATGGTATTCCACCAGCCTACGGCTGCGGTACCGAATACCGTACGGC
>JBFGYN010000149.1:0-8794 GCA_041587415.1 Candidatus Competibacterales bacterium
CGAAAATCCTATCAATGATCATGTTGGAATGATGGTTCGCGACTCTGAGTCCTTCGCGGCGACGCAGTTGAGCCGCCACCCCGCCACCTGGACGGAGCTGCCCAGGCTCATGAGCGTGGAACCGTGAATACGGCGTAATTTGGGCGTTGAGCCGGCAACGGTGGTCGCGGTACGAATGGCGGCGGCGCCAATGACCGGCCCGGTAACCCGGGCCAGTCTCTCACAGTCGCCGTTACAGAGACGCCTTTCCCTGACGCCATGCTTCCAGCAGCGCATCGTAGTCCACGGTCTCGCCGCGCGGCTTCTCGTTTTCAAGCTTTGCCTTGGGCGCACCTGGCTGACTCAGCCAGTACTCCGGGTCCTTTTCCTCGTTGAGCTTCGGGCCGCAATCGCCCTGCACACCGGCACGCTCGAGTCGTTGCAGGACACGTTCCTGCTGCGATGCGAGGTTGTCCATCGCCTCCTGCGGTGTCCTCTCCCCAGTCACTGCCTCCGCTACGTTCGCCCACCAGAGTTGCGCCAACTTCGGATAGTCCGGCACGTTCGTGCCGGTCGGCGTCCAAGCGACCCGGGCGGGACTGCGGTAGAACTCCACCAGCCCACCCAGTTTGGGGGCAAGCTCCGACATTGCCTCATGCTGCAAGTCGGATTCGCGGATCGGCGTCAGCCCCACGATGGTCTTTCTCAGGGACGCGGTCTTGGAGACCACAAACTGGGCATACAGCCAAGCCGCCTTGCGGCGCTCGACGGGCGTGCTCTTCATCAAGGTCCAGGAACCAGCGTCCTGATAGCCAAGCTTCATCCCCTCCTCCCAGTACGGGCCGCGTGGTGACGGAGCCATACGCCACTTGGGCGTGCCGTCCTCGTTTACCACGGGAAGACCGGATTCGGTCATTGAGGCCGTAAATGCCGTGTACCAGAAGATTTGCTGGGCAATCGCGCCCTGGGCGGGAACCGGCCCAGCCTCGGAGAAGGTCATGCCAGCCGCTTCGGGCGGCGCGTACTTCTTGAGCCAATCGATGTACTTGGTCAACGCATAGACTGCCGCCGGGCCGTTGGTGGCGCCGCCTCGCGCAACGCTGGAACCCGCCGGCTGGCAACCCTCGACGCGAATGCCCCACTCGTCCACGGGGAGACCATTGGGTATCCCCTTGTCACCAGCACCTGCCATGGATAGCCAGGCGTCGGTGAAACGCCAGCCCAGGGACGGGTCCTTCTTGCCATAGTCCATGTGGCCGTAAACTCGCTGGCCGTCGATCTCTTTCACCTGCTCGGTGAAAAACTCGGCAATGTCCTCGTATGCCGACCAGTTGACGGGCACACCCAAGTCGTAGCCGTAGCTTTCCTTGAACTTGGCCCTCAGGTCGTCGCGAGTAAACCAGTCGTAGCGAAACCAGTAAAGGTTCGCGAACTGCTGGTCGGGTAGCTGGTAGAGCTTGTCGTCCGGTCCCGTGGTGAAGCTCTTGCCGATAAAGTCTTCGACGTCCAGGTTGGGATTGGTAACGTCTTTTCCGTCGCCACTCATCCAGTCGGAAAGGGGAATGACCTTCTGGTAGCGAAAATGCGTTCCGATGAGATCCGAGTCATTGATGTACGCGTCGTAGATATTCTCGTCCGACTGCATTTGGGTCTGCAACTTCTCGATGACATCACCTTCGCCAATGAGGTCGTGGGTCACATTGATCCCGGTGATTTCCGTGAACGCCTTCGCAAGTGTCTGGGACTCGTAAGAGTGCGTGGCGATCGTCTCTGAGACGACCTTGATGTCCATGTCCTTGAAAGGCTCGGCGGCTTTGATGAACCACTCCATCTCAGCCATCTGCTCCTCCTTCGATAGCGTCGATGGCTGGAATTCGTCGTTCACCCATTTTTCCGCGGCCGCCATGTCGGCGGCTGCCTGGCCGGCCACCAGACTCAGCGCTCCCGTTAGCGCTGCCCCGAGGGGCAGTCGCATTCTTCTTACTTTGATTCTCTCCATCCTGTCCTCCTTCGGACTATTCTTCAACTTGCCACCGCGGTTCTTCGGCGACCCCGCAAGAGTCGCCCGGCAGCCGCAGCGCCCGCCGTCTTGCCAGTTATCTTCCGGTCTTGTTCACCCCCACTTGAAGAGCACCGCAATCCAGGCAACGCAAATCAGCGTAGCGATCCACAGCGGCGCCTCGAGCAGTGCTACCCACGCCAGGTGAATGTAGGCGCTGCTTAGCAAACCGATGAACAACCGGTCTCCGCGAGTGGTCACCAGCGGCAGAAAACCCCGGCGCTCGACGGTCGGAATCTTGATCTGCGCAATCGTCATTCCGATCAACATCAGCACGATGATCGTGAAGAACGCTGCGGTGATTGGAGTCCACGCCATCCAGCTCATTTCGAGTACTCCTAAACGCGGCCCATCGCAAAGCCTTTGGCCACGTGCTTACGCACGAACCAGATTACCAGCGCACCGGGAATGATTGTGAGGCAACCGGCAGCGGCCAGAACACCCCAGTCGATTCCCGTCGCGCCAACGGTGCGCGTCATGACCGCGGCAATGGGCTTGGCGTTCACTGACGTCAGAGTTCGAGCCAACAATAATTCGATCCACGAGAACATGAAGCAGAAAAACGCAGTGGCGCCAATTCCCGCTTTGATTAGGGGTAGAAAAATAGTCAGGAAAAACTTCGGGAACGAATAGCCATCAATGTAGGCGGTTTCGTCGATTTCCTTTGGCACGCCGGACATGAAGCCCTCGAGAATCCACACGGCAAGCGGGACGTTGAAAAGGCAGTGCGCAATTGCCACCGCGATATGGGTGTCGAACAGACCGACGCTCGAGTAGAGCTGAAAGAACGGC
This sequence comes from Candidatus Competibacterales bacterium, assembly GCA_041587415.1. Taxonomy (GTDB): domain Bacteria; phylum Pseudomonadota; class Gammaproteobacteria; order Competibacterales; family JAHEDQ01; genus JBFGYN01. The sequence continues at coordinate 2,831 of JBFGYN010000149.1, forward strand.
AGCAGAAACACCGCGGGCGGTGCCATGCGGTTTGTCAGGAGCCAAAAAAACAGGTGCTTGTCTCCGAGAAAGCTGTATCGGGAGAACGCGTAGGCCGCCGGCAGTGCGACGAACAACGAGATCACCGTATTGGCCGCCACGTAGATGAGAGAGTTTATGTAGCCCGTGTACCACGACGGATCCGTGAATATCGTCCTGTAGTTATCGAACGTCAGATCAGCCGGAAACAGGGTGAGGCCGCTGAGGATTTCCTGATTCGTCTTCAGCGACATGTTCAGCAACCAGTAAATGGGAATCAGCAGAAACAGGACATAAGCGATGAGCGCGATATGCTTTTTCTCGAGTCTCATGATGCGTTTCCCCTATTGCTTGCTCATGTGTGTGATGACGGTGTAGAACAGCCACGACACAAACAGGATGATCAGGAAGTAAACGAGAGAAAACGCTGCGGCCGGCCCGAGATCGAATTGACCGACCGCCATCTTGGTGAGGTGCTGACTTAGGAAAGTGGTGGCATTTCCGGGGCCACCACCGGTCAGGACGAACGGTTCTGCATAGATCATGAAGCTGTCCATGAAACGCAGAAGAACCGCAATGACCAGCACATTCTGCATCTTTGGCAGCTGAATGTATCGGAACACTGCCCACCGGGACGCGCCGTCTATTCTTGCGGCCTGGTAGAACGCATCGGGAATCGATACCAATCCTGCATAGCACAGCAGAACCACGAGCGACGTCCAATGCCAAACGTCCATGACCAGGACGGTCAACCACGCGTCGATCGGGTACTGGGTATAGTTGTATTCGATACCCATCCCGTTCAGCACCGCCCCGCCCAGGCCAATGTCGGCCCGGCCGAATATCTGCCAAATGGTCCCGACCACGTTGAACGGGATCAGCAGCGGTAGGGACAGCGTCACCAGACACACGGAAACCCAAATGCCGCGGGTCGGCATGGTCAGCGCAATCGCTATCCCGAGCGGAATCTCGATGAGCAAAACAGCGAAGGTAAACAGGAATTGCCTGCCCAGGGCGCCATGCAAACGCGAATCGTGGAGCGTCTCGTAGAACCACTCGGTGCCAACGAAGACCCGAGTCTGCGGATCCAGAATATCCTGCACGGAATAGTTCACGACCGTCATCAGCGGAATAACGGCGCTGAAGGCCACCAGAACCACGACCGGAACGACCAGGAACCACGCCTTGTTGTTTTGGATCTTGTTCATCTCGTCTCTCCGATCGCTCAACCCACCAGCCAGTTGTCCGCGTAGAGCTTGGTCATCTCGGGAGTAAATCCAAGGTAGCCTTGCTCACCGGGGACAAGCTGGTCCTCGGGTACTTTGATCTTGAGCTGGTGCTCGGCAAAGCGTGCGGTAACGATCTTGAAGTTACCCAAATCCTCCACGGATTCGATGGCGGCTCCAACGGATCCCTCTGCAGGTGAATCGTACAATTTCAGGAACTCAGGACGCACTCCCAGTTGCAGTGCACCGCCCTTCTGTTCCGCCTTGGAGGCCACACCGCTGGGCAGAGCAATGTGGTGTCCATGGACGACTGCCGCACCGCCATCGAGCTGACAAGGCATGAAGTTCATGCCCGGGCTTCCGATGAAGTGGCCAACGAAGGAATGCGCAGGCGCCTCGAACAAGTCCTGGGGCGAGCCGAGCTGCAAGATTTCACCCTCCTGCATCACGACAACTTTGTCGGCAAACGTCAGCGCCTCGTTTTGGTCATGGGTTACATAGACCAGAGTCAGCTTGAACTGGTCGTGAATCTGCTTGAGCTTGCGCCGAAGCACCCACTTCAGATGCGGATCGATCACCGTGAGTGGCTCGTCGAACAGGATTGCCGACACGTCGCTGCGCACCAGCCCTCGCGCGAGGGAGATGGTCTGTTTCGCGTCGGCGGTTAGTCCGCGCGCACGATTCTTGAGCACCCCGGTCAAGTCCAGCATCTCGGCGATCTCCATGACCCGCTGCTTCACCTGGGGCTCGCCAAGACCACGATTCCGAAGCGGAAATGCCAGATTATCGAACACGGTCATGGTGTCGTAGATGACCGGGAATTGAAAAACCTGAGCAATGTTGCGCTCCTTGGGATCGAGACGTGTCACGTCCCGCTCATCGAACAGCACTTGACCCTGGCTCGGAATCAAAAGCCCCGAAATGATATTGAGCAAAGTCGATTTGCCGCATCCCGAGGGGCCAAGCAGCGCATACGCGCCGCCATCCTCCCAAACGTGGTCGAACGGTCTGAGCGCGTAGTCCTCGGGACCCTCGGGATTGGGCTTGTAGGAGTGAGCCATATCTTTCAAATGAATACGAGCCACTGCTATGTCCTCTGGGGTGCCGTCAATTCGAGAACCGGCGTTCTGGAGACGCCACCAGATCTCCGGATTGGTCGAACGCAAACAGGTGCCGTGGATTAACGAAGATGCGGATACTCTTTCCGATGCCGACCGAATAAACCCCCTCTTCCTGCACGACCCAGTTCACGCCGTGATGGGCCACGTGAATGAAGGTTTCCGATCCACTGAGCTCGGCAAGTTCCACCGTTGCGGGAATCTCCACGTCGTCCGCAGAACTTCTGGCCACGGTCAGGTGGTTGGCACGCACCCCAAACTGGTAACGCCCGGGCTGGAGTTTCGACAGGGAACCGGTCATCGGAAACCGCAGTTCCCCGTTGGCAACCGATACCTCCTGGCCCCGTACCTCACCCTCGATCGCATTGATTGGCGGGTCGCTGAAGACCTGTCCCACCCGGATGGTTGCGGGTTTGTGATAGACGTTGACGGTGGGCCCGGTCTGCAGGATGCGGCCCTCGTCCATGACCACCGCTTGTCCGCCCAGCATCAAGGCTTCCATGGGCTCGGTGGTGGAGTAGATGACAATCGCTTTGCGCTTGGTGAAGATATCGCGCATCTCTGCGCGCAACTCCTCGCGCAGCTTGTAGTCCAGATTGACCAGAGGCTCGTCGAAGAGCAGGAGCTCAGTGTCCTTCACCAGTGCCCGCGCCATTGCGCAGCGTTGCTGCTGGCCGCCCGACAACTCCCCCGGCAAACGCTCGAGAAAGCGCTCGATGTGCATCATCTCGGCGGTCTGGCGCACCCTGCGGTCGATATCGCCCTTGTCCATGCCCGCAATTTTCAGGGGCGAGGCGATGTTGTCGTACACCGTCAGCGACGGATAATTGATGAACTGCTGGTAAACCATCGCGATGTTGCGTTTCTGAACCGGTACGCCAGTAACATTCTCACCGTGCAAGTTAACCCGCCCTTCCGTCGGTTTCTCCAGCCCAGCAATAATGCGCAGTAGCGTCGTTTTCCCGGCCAGAGTCTGACCGATCAGCACCGTCAACCCATACTCCAGCTCGAGATCGCACGGGTGAATGTGGGTTTCTCGGCCCAATCTCTTGGACACGTGTTCAAGCTTCAGCGCCATGACCCGGTCACCTCGGCTGCTGTTTGTTGTGAACCCGACACCACGTCATCAGTCTGATGCCCCGGCCACATAAACCTTAGTGCTCGATCGAGAAAGCACCTCGCTCCAGGGCGAACGGGGCTCCTTATCCGTGAATAACGCCTCGATCTCGGATAGATGACCCACGCGCACCGTGGCGTTGCGCCCGAATTTGCTGTGATCTGCGACCAGCAGGGTGTGGCGCGCCTGTTCCATGATGGCCTGGGAGACCCGAACCTCTCGGTAATCGAAATCCAGTAGCGCGCCCGTCTCGTCAATACCGCTGATTCCGATGATGGCGAAGTCGAGCCGAAACTGACGGATCAAGTCGATGGTCGCCTCCCCAACGATGCCGCGGTCGCGCGTCCTGACGATTCCGCCGGCAACAATAACCTCGAAGCCCGGGTTCGCGCTCATGGTCGTCGCGACATTGAGATTGTTGGTGACGACGCGGAGCTCGGAGTGTCTCATGAGCGCCTGCGCAACGGCTTCGGTCGTGGTACCAATGTTGACGAATATGGAGGTGCGTTCCGGAATATGCTTCACAACCTCCGCAGCGATGCGCTTCTTCGCATCCTGGTTCAGCTCTTTTCGCTCTGCGTATGCGATGTTCTCGATGCTCGAACCGGGATCATTGATACCGCTCATTTCGCGCCCTCCTCCAATTCTCTCACCCGCGCGGCCTGGGCGGCGCCGCGAGCGGTTCCGTTCAACAAATCACGACACGACATTCCAAGTCTTCCGTGACAGTATCGAAACTACCGGGGCCGCGAATGTCCAAGATCGGATCGGCACCCATTTCGCCGCCGCGCAAATTCTCGTTCACTGGCCGGTTCCCAAGGATTCACTCAGCCACTCGACGTGGGCACAGGGTGCAGCCACGGCTCGTTCGGCGGCACGTTCGAATAGTGAATTTTATAACGGGTGTTGGTTGCATCTAAACGATAGTCCATGGAGTAATGTTTGTAAACGAAAATGCGACTCGTCACTTGGTTGCATGGACGGAGTGTTGTGCAAAACAGTATCTGCCCGAGCTTGCGGGGCAGTGTCGAGCGCTGAAGGAACAGTCGGTGTCAGTGGGCGTGATGGTGAGTTCAGGCTGGCTCCGCAACCTGAATGCCGTCAGGGGTTACGAGCTTCACGCCCGAACTCGCGATCGCTTCGGCCGCAAATCGGGGCGGCGCACAATCGGTGAACAGCATGTTCACGTTCGAGAGATGTCCGACCCGCACCAGCGCGTTTCGGCCGAACTTGGAGTGGTCAGCCACCAACAGTACCTCCCGCGACTGTTCCATGATCGCCTGCGTCACCCTGACTTCGCGGAAATCGAAATCTCGGAGAGTGCCGTCCTCGTCGATGGAAGACACTCCCACGATGCCAAAGTCGACTCTGAACTGGCGGACGAAGTCGATCGTCGAATCGCCCGTAATGCCGAGGTCTCGCGGCCGGATGAAGCCGCCCGTGATAAACACCTCGGATCGCGTGTCGCGCCCCAGCGCAGCAGCCACGTTGATATTATTGGTAATGACACGGAGGCCCTCGTGGCCGCTAAGGCGGCGTGCCACCTCCTCGGTCGTCGTGCCCAGATTCAGGAATAGCGTGGCGCCATCCGGTACGTGCCGTGCCACGAGGTCGGCAATGCGCTGCTTCGCCTCCAAGTGCATGACCTTTCTTGTGTCGTACTCGATGTTCTCAGCACTGGACGGCATCCCGGCGCCGCCGTGAAAGCGTCGAAGCAGGCCTTCGTCACAGAGACTGTTGATATCGCGGCGAATGGTCTGCGCCGTCACACCAAAATGCTCAACGAGACTGTCGACTGAAACGAAACCCTGCTCCCTCACGAACTTGAGTATCTGTTCTTGGCGTGCGTTCAGACTCATGAACCATCGCCCTCCTCTCGCCAGGGTGTTGCGAAGTCGAACGGGCCGGCCGCGCAGTCATATGCTCGATTTTGTCCAATCGCGTGGCGCGGCCTCGTTGAAAGCTACCCGTCCAATGTTCACTTTACAACATTTTTTGCTACCATAGGCGCGTTCGAATCCGAAAGCATACTTCCCAGCCCCCCCGGAACCTGAGGAATCGCCACGATGCCCAAAGCTCGCCACATCCTCGCCATTGACCAGGGGACCACCAGTAGCCGAGCCATGATCTTCGACGACCGGGGACGTTCGCTCTTCACCGCCCAACGGGAGTTCACGCAGATCTTTCCCCGGGACGGCTGGGTCGAACACGACCCGGAAGAAATTTGGGCCACGACGCTGGACGTTTGCCGGCAGGCCCAAGCCGCCAGCTCCGATCGCGGCGGCCGGATCATGGCGATCGGCATCACCAACCAGCGGGAGACCGCCGTTGTCTGGGACCGAAAAGACGGAAGCCCGATCTACAATGCGATCGTCTGGCAGGACCGGCGAACGGCCTCGTACTGCAGTGATCTCAAAGCCGACGGGCAGGAAGCGTTCGTTGCGTCTCGAACAGGGCTGCTGCTCGACCCGTACTTCTCCGGCAC
>JBFGYN010000150.1:0-8770 GCA_041587415.1 Candidatus Competibacterales bacterium
AACGTCGCGTCCCTGAATGCCCAGCGCCAGCTGGGTCGTACTTCGGGCTCGCTCAACACTTCTCTGGAGCGTCTGTCCAGCGGCCTGCGCATCAACAGCGCCAAAGACGATGCCGCCGGTCTGGCAATTGCCGACCGCATGACCGCTCAGATCCGCGGTCTGAACCAGGCGGTACGCAACGCCAACGACGGAATTTCCCTGTCCCAGACGGCGGAAGGTGCACTCCAGGAGTCCACCAACATTCTGCAGCGTATGCGTGAGTTGGCCGTGCAGTCCGCCAACGACACCAACAGCGTGTCCGACCGCGAAGCCCTGCAGGGGGAAGTCACGCAGCTTCAGGCGGAGCTGGATCGCATTGCCCAGACAACGGAGTTCAACGGCAAGCGCATTCTGGACGGCTCCTTCTCCGGCGCTACCTTCCAGGTGGGTGCCAATGCCGGCCAAACCATCAACTTCGGCATCGGCAGCGCGAAGGCGTCCGCCATGGGCCAGATCGCGAACCAGACCAGCACCGAAGTCAGCGCCGCTGCGGCAACCGACATTACCATCGGCCTCGGCACCAATACCCCTCAGGCCATCACCACCAGCGTGAACTACGCCGACGGCACCTACAAGGACTCCACCTCCGCATTCGCCAAAGTGGCGGCCATCAATGACGCCGGCATCACCGGTCTGAGTGCCAGTGCCACCACCGCGGGCACCACAACCTACGCCGCGGTAGGCGGTACAGCGGCTGACACCTACACTCTGACCTTGAACGGTGTCGACATTTACAACAATGCGGACGTGGCCACGGCGTTGACTGTCAACGAGGTCCGCGACGCCATCAACACCCAGACCGACGCCACCGGCGTGCTGGCCTCCGTGAGCGGCGGTGACCTGACCCTCACGGCTGCCGACGGGCGCAACATCGTCGTCGCCGAGAGCGGCACGGGCTTCACCGCGGGCACCGACGGCCTCCTGAACGGTAGCGGTGATTTTGCAGCAGGCGCGGCCGATACCCTGCGCGGCACCATCGAGCTCAGCGCGGCCGACAACATCGTCCTCGGCGGAACTCTGGCCAACATCGGATTCACGGCCAACATAACGCTGGACACCAACGGCATCGACGACGTGGACATCTCCACCCAGGCGGGTTCCGCCACGGCCATCCAGCGTGTGGATGCCGCATTGTCCCAGGTGGACACCATCCGCGGCGACCTGGGTGCGGTTCAGAACCGCTTCGAGTCGACCATCGCCAATCTCCAGAACGTCTCCGAGAATCTGAGCGCCGCACGTTCGCGCATTCAGGACGCAGACTTTGCGGCCGAGACGGCGGCACTCACCCGCTCGCAGATACTGCAGCAGGCGGGCACCGCGATTCTGTCCCAGGCGAACCAGTCGCAGCAATCGGTCCTGTCACTTCTGGGCTAGCCGCGATTATCCACAGGGGTTCCTCCCGCGGGTCATCCCGCGGGAGATTTGTTTCCTGAGGGGGATCGATCATGAGCAACGAAATCACCAATATCTCCGCCGCGCAGCCGGCTACCGCCCCGCAGCGACTGCTCGGGGACAACAAGCCGCCCACTCGTGCCGGGGAGGTTTTCACAGCGGGTGCGCAGAACGCTGGGCGGCAACAATTAGCCGGGACCCGGCAAGAAGGCGTCGTCGAGCAGAGGCTCGTGGCCGACGCGCTGCCCGCCACCGAGCAGCGGCAAGGCGGCAAATCAAGCCCCGCGGGGGAGCGAAAAGCGAACGTCGTCGAACTGAAAGCGGAAATGCAGCGCATATTCCGGGATATCGACATCTCACTGGACCCGGATCTGGGCGACGTCGTGGTGCGGGTGGTAGATCGTGAAACCGGTAAGCTGGTTCGACAGATCCCGTCCGAGGACCTGATGGAACTGGCTCGTAATCTGCACGAGCTTCGGGAACAGGAAATCGGCGGCGAAGGCGCTTCCGTGGAGTCGAAGGGCACTACGGGCACTGTACCGGAAGGCCTGCTGATCCACACGAAAGCCTGACCCCACGTGGCTCCACCCCATTCACCCTCTGAAATCCGAATGTTGGACCGGTCATGATCACTGCTTCGGGAATCGGCTCCGGCCTGGACGTCGACGGTATCGTGAGTCAGCTTGTCGCGGTGGAAGGTCAGCCGACCACCGTGCGCCTGGATCGACGGGAAGGCAGTCTGCAGGCAGAGATCTCTGCGGTTGGCACCTTCCGCAGTGCTCTATCGTCCCTTCAGGCGGAAATGCGCGCACTGGCCGACCCATCCGGGTTTCGTTCCGCCTCGGTCACGGTTTCCAACGAGGACGTGGTCTCGGTCTCGGCTTCGGCGGACGCACTCGAAGGAAACTACTCGCTCGAGGTCGTACAAAAAGCGACCGCCCAGCGGCTGGCATCCGAGTCGTTCTCCAGCACATCGGAGACCGTGGGCGCCGGCTCCCTGACCATCCGCTTCGGGCGCTTCGATTCGGACGCGAACACCTTCGTCACCAATCCCGAGCGGACCGATCAGACCTTGACCATCGACGCGGGCAACGATTCGCTGCTCGGTATCCGAGATGCGATCAATCAAGCCGACATGGGTGTTCGCGCCAACATCGTCAACGACGGGAGCGGCTATCGTCTGCTCTTGGCGGCGGAGGATACCGGCGAGAGCAACGGATTGCAGATTTCCGTGACCGACAGTGACGGCAACGATCTGGACGCATCGGGACTTTCCCGCCTGGCTTACGACCCGACCGCAACGAGTGGCTCCGGCAAGAACCTTTCCGAGACGGTTGCTGCTCAGGACGCAATCGTCGAAGTGGACGGCTTGACCGTCACCTCTTCGGTGAATCAGCTCGACGACATGATCGAGGGCGTTTCCTTGGATTTACTCGCCGCGGCGCCGGGCGAAACCGTCGAGGTCTCGATCGAACGGGATTTGGACAAGGCCCGCCAGGCGGTCAATGCCTTCGTGGATGGTTACAACGCTTTCAATCGAACGGTGGCCAGCCTGACCCGGAGTGATCCCGAAACCGGGGAGCGCGGTGCATTGGTTGGGGACGCCGCGGTGCGCGGAATCAGCTCCCAGGTCAGGCGGATGCTCAATTCGCCCGTCGCCGGGGTTACCGGCGCCGCCACCACGTTGACGGCGTTGGGCATCAGCACCGAGCGCAGCGGATCGCTGACTTTGGACGAATCCGTTCTCGACGAGGTGTTGGCGAACGGCGTCGACGGCGTGGCAAGCCTGTTCGCGAGATTCGGGCAAGCATCGGATGCACTGATCAGCACGGAGAAACTGGGCGACGACGTACCCGCAGGTGAACACGCCGTCAACATTACGCAGGTGGCGACGCGAAGCTCGCTGGCGGGCGCGGTGGCCGCGTCCACGACCGTTGACGCCAACAACGATACCTTGGTGCTGAAAGTCGACGGTGTCACCTCGGCAACCATTCAACTGACCCAGGGCGCGTACGCCAGTGGCGCCGAACTCGCCGAGGAAATTGCGCGCCAGGCGAACGCCGACACGGTGCTGCGCGAGGCCGGCGTCGGAATTTCCGTGGAATTCGAGGGCGGCGGGTTTCGGATCGAGTCCAATGCCTACGGCAGCAACTCCGTGGTGGAAATCGTCTCGGTCGATACCCTGACGACTGCGACCCTGGGTCTGAGCGTCGCTGCAGCGGCGGCCGGTCTCGATCTGGCCGGCACCATCGGCGGTGTGACGGCGACGGGCTCCGGGCAGACCCTGATCGGAACCGGACGCTTCTCCGGTCTCGAACTCAGGGTTCTTGGCGGCGGCACCGGTAGCCGCGGAACGGTCGCGGTCTCTGAAGGCGGCGCCGAACGGCTAAATCGGTTGATTGAGGGTTTTCTCGAATCCGACGGCACGATCGACAGCCGGCTGGACGGCTTGAATGCCCGCCTGGAGGACGTTGCCGAGCAGCGTGAACGCCTCGCACTGCGTCTTGAGCGGGTCGAAGAGCGTCTGCGCGCCGAGTTCGGGGTGCTGGATTCGCTGGTCGCCGAGCTCAGCGCCACCGGAACGTTTTTGAACCAACAGCTCGCGAACTTGCCGGGCTTTACTCGCGAGCGCAACGGCTCGTGATCCCATTCGGAGGAACCCGATGAACAACCTCGCCTATCGTTCCGCCCTTCAACAATACGAACAGGTCAAAACCACGTCGGCCGTAGCCTCGTCGGATGGCTACCGTCTCGTTCAGTTGCTGCTGGAAGGCGCACTGGAACGACTGGCCGCCGCTCGGGGACACATGGAACGAGGCGAGCTCGCCTCGAAGGGTGAGCGCATCGGCCGCGTTCTGGCAATCGTCGCCGAGCTGCGCGGGACCCTCGATATGGACCGAGGCGGCGACATTGCCCGCAATCTCCGTGATCTCTACGATTACGCCGAATCACTGTTGTTGCGTGCCAATACTGAGAATCGGGTCGACCACCTGGAGGAGGTTTCGAGTCTGATTCGGGAGATCAAGCTCGGATGGGACGGCATTTCGGCAGCCGTCCGATGATTCGGGGCGATGGCCAAACGGACACGCCGAGCTCGAAAGCGGTTGCAGCGCTGATGCCCCGAATGCGGGAGTTGGCGGAACAAGGCCGTTGGTCGGAGTTGCTCGAGTGCCACGGGACGTGGGACGCGGCGCTTCGCCGCTGGGCCCTGGACCCGGATGCGCGCGCGCATCGAGACGCTGCCATCGATTCTCTCGTGGACTTTCATTCGGAGCTTGTTGTACTGGTGAACCAAGGGCGTCGCCACGCTGCCAGCTCGCTGGCGAAATTCCATAGGCATCAGGGTGCGCGGGACGCCTACGCATCCTGCAGTTGACCCGTCCACGCGTTCCGAAGTCCGCTGAGCGCTGCGGGCAAGTCGCGCCGAGTCCGCCGGCGCCTGCTCCTCGGGGCCCCTCCCCCGGCCCGCCAGCCCGCCGAGAGAACAGCTCTTCTCGCTTGCCATACCCATCGCAAGTGATCGTTCCCCTATGCGAAAATACCAATCCGCGCATTTGTGCAAAATGGCCGCTGCCCATAAACTGTCGGCAGTTGGCTGACCTTGGCGCTACGCCCATCCACGACGCTCCCTGCGCTAGGCGGCGTCATCCCAAGGATCGGGATACGGGAGAGCGGTGGTTGTGAACGCCATCCGCAAGGGTGGTTCGTCGTGGGCTGCCCAGCCAAAAAGTGTCCTTCACAGAAGCGGATTGCAATCCGCCCTCGTATCGAGATCGGATGATCGAATGGAGACTCCGAGGTGGCGAAGTCCGGACCAAGAGCCGTTCTGATTGTTGACGATGACCCCGACGCTGCGGAACGGTTGACCAAATCCCTCGAATCCCTGCGAGAGGCCAGCTTCCACGTTTGCGATTTCACCAGTTGGCGTTCGACCATGTCGCGGGTCAGTCGGCTGGACCTCGTGTTCATCGGAAATGGCGAATCGGTGTTGGCGACGTCGGGTGTCATCACGGCGGTACTCGCCCTGGACGCAGACGTGCCCATCGTCGTTTTGGGTGTCGAGGGGCAAGGCGGGCCCATTGGCGGCCTGGCGCACAGGCTCGGCTGCTATCGTCTCAAATCGGACCATTCTCAGACGGAGTTGGAGCGATTGTTGTCGGAGATCGACGGCAGGCCGAGCGGCGACGCACGTCCAACCCATCTGTTTCGAAGCTTGGTGGGTGAAAGCAGCGGCATACGGCGGGTGAAGAAACTTATCGAGAAGGTGGCGGGCACCCAGGCAAATGTCTTGATCCTTGGCGAGTCCGGCACGGGCAAGGAAGTCGTAGCGCGGAATGTTCACTACCTCTCTGAGCGGCAAGATGGACCCTTCGTACCGATCAACTGCGGCGCGATTCCGGAGACGTTGCTGGAGAGCGAGTTGTTCGGACACGAGAAAGGCGCGTTTACCGGGGCAATCACCGCGCGGCGTGGGCGCTTCGAGCTGGCGGCGGGAGGAACCGTCTTTCTGGACGAGATCGGGGACATGCCGTTGTCCATGCAAGTGAAGCTGCTGCGAGTCCTTCAGGAGCGGGTGTTCGAGCGGGTCGGATCGAACAAGAGTCTTCGCGCTGACGCGCGAATCATTGCGGCGACCCACCGTGATCTCGAGACAATGATCGCGGAAGGCCAATTCCGCGAAGATCTCTATTACCGGCTGAACGTCTTTCCCATCGAGATGCCGCCATTGAGGGATCGGCCCGGTGACATCGGACTCTTGGTGCACGATTTGCAGGAGCGGATCACCCGTGGCGGGGGAGACGCTTTCGAGCTGACGCCGGCTGCGTTGCGTTGCATCCGCGCCTACGACTGGCCGGGCAACGTACGTGAATTGGCCAATCTCATCGAACGCATGAGCATCATGTATCCCGATGAAACCGTAGACGTATCGGGGTTGCCGGCAAAGTTCCGCGCGGCTGCGCAGGGGCTCGATGCGGACGCGGATTCGGAGTCGGACCAGGACATCGAGGACACATGTGCTCGGGAGCCGATCCCGGAAAGCCCGGAGTTGCCCGAAGGCGGACTGGACCTGAAGGATTATCTGGGGAACCTGGAATCCACCCTGATCAGACGGGCGCTCGAGGAATCGGACAACGTGGTCGCTGACGCCGCGCGGCTGCTAAAAATGCGCCGCACCACACTGGTGGAGAAAATGAAGAAATACGGTCTGCAGAGGGGTGACCGGGCGACCACCACCTAGTGTCCCGTCCCAAGCCTTCGTGGCACCCGAGCAAATCGAGATGCGCACGGGCGCTCGTTGGTCGGGCGTAGTGATCGGCAGCACAGCATGATCAGCCCATTGGGAACGCGGAAAGCCGTTCCCCGTTTTCCGTCCTCTGGCAATTCCGGGCAAGAACTGTTCAGCGCTTCCCCGAGCCGCCCCACCGGGTAGGACGGTCTTCGTCGAGAATCCATCCCGCCTGTTCGACCCAGTGGCCGAGCCGCGCCAGATAGTTGACACCCGATCTTCCGAAATTCTATCTAACCAATTGTTCTAGATAACAAAAAAATGAGTGGCGTCAATATTGCTGCGCGTCGCCGAGTAGCAGGGAAGCGGATCAGACCTCCGTTTGCCCCAACTCGGAGAAAAAACAATGGTGAAACAGGGTTCTCGCCCTTGCGCGGTCGAACTTGCCTGCCCGGTCCGGCAACAGCTGCCGGCAATGCTGATGGAAATCCCATTCGAGCCGGCGTGGACCAGTACGCAGCGGGCCGACTGTGTATCCGATGGCATGGAAATCGGTCCGTTCACCGGGTACGAGTCGGACATTCTCGACTCTTTGCCGGCCGGTCTGGTATTGCTCGACGGGCGCGGAATCGTGGTCTACGGAAACCCGGCGGCCGAGGAGTTGTTGGGCCGTCCCCTGCGCGGTCGCCTTTGGCGGGAGCTGATCGCATCGGTCTTCATGCCACGACTGGACGACGGCCACGACGTCTCGCTGCGCGACGGTCGCCGGGTCTCCATCGCCACGCGCCCATTTATTTCGCGCCGGGGGCAGTTGCTGCAGCTGACCGACGTTACCGAAACCCGGCGACTGCAAGATCGACTAGCGAGCCTCGGCAGGTTGTCGGAGCTGGGCCGTATGGCTGCGGGGCTGGCGCACCAGATTCGAACTCCCATTTCCGCGGCCCTGCTGTACGCGGCGCACCTGACCGAATCGACCCTCGACGATGAGCGTCGTCAGCGATTTGCCGGCAAACTCGTTGCGCGGCTCACCGACTTGGAGAGCCTCGTCCGCGAGCTGCTGGTGTTTGCACGCGGCGGTGGATTGCAGCAGGACATCGTATCTGTGGATTCGCTGCTCGAGGACTTGCAGGCGTCCCTCCACCACCAACTGGATTCGGCGGGCGCGGTGCTCCACCTGGATCGGCAACGGTCAGAGAGTACAGTCCCCGGAAATCGCGAGGCCCTGCTCAGCGCGCTTCAGAACCCAGTTCTGAACGCCATCCAGGCCGGTGCCCGCCATGTGCGGGTTGGCGTGACACACCCGGATGCGCGAACGGTGGAGATCCGAATTGCCGACGATGGGCCGGGTATTCCGGAGGAGAAGCTCGAGTCCGTGTTCGATGCCTTCTTTACCACCCGATCGGAGGGAACGGGTCTGGGGTTGGCGATGGTCAAGGCTGTCGTGCAGGGGCACGGTGGAGCAACTTGGGCAGCGCGTGCTCCGGACGGCGGCGCGCTCATCGTGGTACAGATACCCGCGTTTCAGAGATGCTCCGAGAGATTCCCCCAGCATCGAGCATCCCGCCCACACTTCGCCCAGGAGGCGCAGGCATGAGTGCCAGCGTCATGGTTGTGGAAGACGACGCAGGGCTCAGGGAGGCGCTTGTCGACACCCTTCAGATGGCCGGATACCGCACCGTCGAGGCGGGTGACGGGCAGGAGGCATTGAGCAAACTGGAAGGCGGGCCGCTGGATCTCGTGTTGACAGATTTCCAAATGCCCGGCCTTGACGGACAGGGTCTTCTGGAGCGAATTCGCGCGCACGACCCCACCATGCCGGTGATCATGATGACGGCGCACGGTACAGTCGACGGTGCGGTTCGGGCCATGCGCACCGGTGCAACAGACTATCTCACCAAGCCGTTCAAACCGACCGCCCTTCTGGAGCGGGTAAAGCGTCATTGCAGAATCACCCGCTCAGGTGCAGACGAGCCGGTAGCCAACGATCCCAGATCACGGGAGATTTTCACGCTCGCGGCACGGGTCGCCGCGAGCGACGTCACGGTTATGATTACCGGTGAGAGCGGCACCGGGAAGGAAGTCATCGCGCGCTACCTGCACGCCAATTCGAGC
>JBFGYN010000151.1:0-8737 GCA_041587415.1 Candidatus Competibacterales bacterium
GAGTGCTGTTACATGAACGTCTTTTCGAAGCTGATGGCGGCACCAACGCCAATGACGCTCTCGAATCCGGCATCTTCCGCGTCGTCGTCGTAGTAGACGTAGGTGATGTAGGCGTTCGCATACGGGCTCAGCGCGTAGTCTGCGAGGAAGTGCAATGCGGTGCCCTCCGTGTTGTTGATATCTTCCTCGAAATATCGGACGCCGGCTTTCAGAGTCCAGTTGTCGACGTTGAACGATCCGCCGATACCCCCGGTGTCGTACTCGGTCTCGTTCTCGTTCTGGTAAGTGCCGAACACCGACCAATTGCTTCCGCTGTAGCTCGCTCCGAAGGAATTGAGTGCGAGTTCACCGTTCGGATCGTCCTGGTCGGTATCATAGCGGGCAAAATTCAGGGCAATCGGGCCGTTGTAGTAGTTGACACCAACGTTCGTGGCATCCACGTCTTCGTCTTGGTCTCCCCCGGCGTTGTTCGAGACGTCGCCGTCCGTGGCGATTTGGCCCACGATCTGAAGGCCGCCCAGGAACGTCGGCGTGATGTAGGTCACGGTGTTGCCGATACGGTCGGGGCCGCGAAGGAATTCCCCGGAATCCAGCTTGAACTGGTCCATTTTCTTCGTTTCGGCCAGCTGATTGTTCTGCCGACCGTAGATGACTTCACCGAATCCGCCGTAGAAGTGGACCAGCGCCTTACGCAGCGCAACATCGCCTCGATCCACATCGTCGGTTGCCAGGCCGGCATTGACCGGCAGGTCGAACTCGATTTGCCAGCGGCCCCCGATACCGGCTAGGCCGATAGCCGATAGAGGATGTGAGCCCTTTGCGCCGAGGCGCGCTGCGTCTACGAAGGTGTCCACATCGTTGTCATCGCGAAACGCCGTACGAACCTCGGCGACTCCGTACAACTCCACTTTGTGGTCGTCGTCGGCGGCGACCACCGCGGCTGGACAGGCCAAAGCAGCAGTCACCGCCGTGCCCAATGCGATCGATTTTCTATCGTGACGAATTCGGTACATCATGATTTTTCCCCAAGGTGTGATCCCGAAAAGGGACCAATAACGTCTGAGTCCGTCACCTAGCCGTGCGGACCTTGTGTTGCGTCACAGGACGCCTGTGACGATTTGGTTCGTGAGTGCATCACGATCCCAAATTTCTCTTTTTTTTCAGCGGACGTCTCGGCTGCTGGAGCCGGCATGAGGGCACGCACGAAGTCCAATCACTGTTCCGGTATGTAGCGGAAAAAGCGTTTGGCGCGTCCAACAGCACCCGGCGGGCGTCGCCTGCCACGTTTTCTATGTTTGCGGAAATTGCCGGTCCCCAATCAATCGAAGGATCTTCGTCCACCACTCGAGCTGCACACAACACTACCGGGTTCACCGAATATCCATTAGGTGACAGAGCGGACTCCCGTTCCGCCATCCCCATCCAGTGACAGGTCCGTTGGTGCGCCTACACCGATGTCGTAGGCAGTTTCGTTTTTGGGGCGCGTCCGGGTGCGCAACCTTACGTTGTCGTAATCTTATTACAAGGCTGATCATAAGTACAACCGAGTTAGTAATTATTTTGAATTTGTAGCTTTGATACAACAATTCAGCCGGCAAGGGAGCCTGAACCATTTCCCGTGGATTGGGTCTGGACGGAGGCGTCCGCGTTTTCCGTCGAAGTGCGAGATTTCGGAGTTCCGACGCTGTCCCTTGATCCAATTCCGCATTTGTCGTCTCCCGACACCACAGACTTGCCCCCGTTTGGAACCACTCGAACGCTACCCGTTGACCGGTTGCCCTTGAACTTTCAAGCGCTATGGGTCATTAAGTTCGGGAATTCGGAATCGAAGTTTCAGCTTTGTCCGCCCTAGCGGCTCGAGGGCGACTCGCTCAGCGCCTCGGGGGACGCAGGCGCAAGCGAGCGCACGCTGAACTCACCGATCCTTGCGATTCAACCGGGCGTGGAAACGCGACGGGGGCGGGCCAATTCGCCAGGTCAGACTCATGACACGATGCGGCCCGAAGTTTTTTGGGGTAGGTTTCGCAATGCTCGGCCGATCGAGCACACCGCCTACAAATGCGCTGAACTTCCATTGACTCTTAAACTTAACATCTCTCGTTACCGTGACTGACCAACTCTCGATCAAGATTCGTGCTGGCCATCCGGACTTCCTGGATTTGCCGTGGGCCGAGCAGCTTGCCGAATGGGATTGCCCGGGCTTTGTCGATCTACCCAAGGGTTTGTCCCG
The DNA here is from genome assembly GCA_041587415.1 of Candidatus Competibacterales bacterium. Lineage (GTDB taxonomy): Bacteria > Pseudomonadota > Gammaproteobacteria > Competibacterales > JAHEDQ01 > JBFGYN01. The sequence continues at coordinate 2,231 of JBFGYN010000151.1, forward strand.
GCACCAGGTTCGGTTCCTCTCGTATCCTCAGGGAATCTATGTCGTCAAGGAACTTCCCGCTCGGGCCGCGCGTCAGGACTACGACGTGCTTCGAAGCCTGGAACGAAGCGACGTGCTCACGGCGGTTCCCGTTGGTTTGATCGAGGGTCGCTTTCCGGACCCCGGTTCCGAACGCTCGGCCGCTCTGATCACCCAGTACGTCGAAAAGTCATTCTCCTACCACGAACTCCTATTCGGCACGGGGTTCGGAGATCGACGAGACCAGATGCTCGACGCCTTCGCGGGTCTGATGGTGCAACTGCACTTGGCGGGCTGTTTCTGGGGCGACTGCTCGCTGTCGAACGTTCTCTACCGATACGATGCCGAAGCGGTGGAGCCAATTATGATCGATGCGGAGACGGCAGTGGTCCGCGAAGCTTTGAGCGAGGGACAGCGCGGCGAGGATATTCAGATCATGATCATAAACGTGGCCGGTGGTATGGCGGACATCGCTGCCGCCAGCGGTAAACCCATCGATACCGCCGACCTTGCTCTTGGCGAGGATATCGCCAACCGTTACTTCGCACTCTGGCACGAGTTGACGGAAACACTCGTTGTGCACCCGGAAGAGCGTCACAAGATCGAGGACAAGATTCGCCGACTCAACGAACTCGGATACGATGTGGACGAAGTTGACCTGATACCCTGCGAAGGCGGCGGAAGTCTGCAGATGAAGGTCAAGGTTGGCGGACGAAGCTTCTATTCTTCGCGGCTGAAAGGGCTGACTGGGATCGATGCCCTGGAACGACAGGCGAAGCAGATTCTGTCCGATCTTCAGTACTTCCAGATTCGGACGGAGTCGGAATCGGCCACGGCAAAGGCCGTCGCCGCGGTTCGTTGGCGAGTTGGCGTGTTTGAACCCATGCTCGAACGGTTGAGCGCTCTGGGACATGACAAGGAGCCAATTCAAGCCTACTGCGATCTGCTGCACCACCGGTACGTCAAGGCATCGGAGCGGGGCAGCGACCTGGGGATGGAGGCCGCATTCGAAAGCTGGGTGGCGGAAGGCTACCCCGCACAGCCGCCCGCGTGAGCGCGCCGAGCCGCCGCTCCCGGTATAACCAACAGCCCCCGGACCGTAACGTCAGCCCATGGCACCGGACAGCCGAGCCATCCCGTCGCTAAATTGTGTGCCGCTTCCGGAGGCGTTCGCACCGGCAAACTATCCGCGCGAACTCGAGGCGTTCGATACTCTCCCGGATGGCCGCGATTTCATGGTGCGGCCCCTCGTGCCAGCGGATCAGCCGGCATTGGGGGCCGCGTTGGCGGTGGCCGACCCTGACACGCTGTACCAGCGTTTTTTCACGAGAAAGCCCACGTTCGACGCCAAGCGTTTGACGCGTTTCACGCACCTCGACTATGCCGCCCGACTGGCTCTCGTCGCCATCGATGCCGACGGTGGTGGGGTCGGCATAGCTCGATACGAGGGCATCGAGAACACGCGGCGAGCCGAGGTCTCCTTTTTGCTCCATCCCGGGTGGCGAGGCGCGGGACTCGGCAGACGCCTTGGCGAGCGCCTCGAGAGTGCTGCCCGAGCCCGTGGTTTCCAGGTGCTGACCGCCTATTGCCTCACGGAGAACGCTGCCATCGAGGCACTTCTGGCGCGCTTGGGATTCGGCCCCCCGCGAGTGGAACAGGGGGTGGCCGAGGTGGAAAAGACGATCGTTCACCATGGGCCTCGCGCCGAATGAAGTGTCGCAATGCTTGAAATCGATGGGCGCGCAACGAGCGCCCGCCCCGCGGTCGGTCCACCAGGCGGTCACATCGCCACCGAAATCCTTGCGGATTGGTTGGACAGGATCTACTTATCCTAAAGGTAGCGTCTGAATAGTCCAGGAATCGCGCAGACACGCTAGGCGACAGCGCGGTTCACGCGTTCGTCCCGGAATCGGCATGCTGTCATGCCGAACCCGGCGGCGATTGACGTAGGCGGTTGACACCGGAGGTGGCAAGGCGATGAAGCATTTTGCGTGGGCCCTGACCTGTACTTTGGCGGTCGCAACTGCGCCCGCGCAGGGGGCGGAAATCACGATTTCCTGCGGAGCGGTCGGCCAGGAACGGGAATTCTGCGAGCGCGCGGCATCCGCGTGGTCTCAGAAATCCGGGCACACGGTCAGAATCGACACGCCCCCAGAGCTGACCAACGAGCGTTACTTCAAGTATCTGATCGAACTCGGGGATGGCGACGACCGGATTGACGTTTATCAGATCGACGTAATCTGGCCGGGTCTGCTCGCTCGGTACATGGTGGATCTCGCGAATTACGTTCCAGCGGAAGAGGTTGCCGGGCACTTTCAGACTATCATCGAAAACAACACGGTGGACGGTCGTTTGGTCGGCATGCCGTGGTATACCGACGTGGGGTTGCTCTACTACCGCACGGACCTTCTGGAAAAGCAAGGTCTGGCGGTGCCGCAAGACTGGTCGGATCTTGCAGACATGGCGGCACACATACAGGAGGCAGAGCGAGGCGAAGGGCGCAAAGACTTCTGGGGTTTCGTCTTTCAGGGCGCAGCGTACGAGGGGCTGACGTGCAACGCGTTGGAGTGGGTCAGCGCCGCGGGGGGTGGGACCATTCTGGACGAGCAAGGCTCGATCACGGTCAACAACCCAAAGGCGGTTCTTGCCCTTGGCCGAGCGGCCAACTGGATCGGCACCGTTTCGCCGAGGCGGGTGACATCCTTCAACGAAGAAGATGCACGCGCGATGTTCCAGCTTGGCAACGCGGCCTTCATGCGCAACTGGCCCTACGCGTGGTCCCTGCTCAGCGCTCCCGACAGTCCGGTTGCCGGCAAGGTGGACGTGATGCCGTTGCCCCGTGGCGGTCCGGTAGGCCAATCCGCGGCGACCCTCGGCGGGTGGCAGTTGGCGGTGTCCAAATTCTCCAAGAACCCTGAGGTGGCGGCTGACCTGGTTCGATACTTGACCAGCCCGGAGGTCCAGAAAGATCGAGCCGTGAACGGTTCCTACGCGCCCACGATCGAAAGTCTCTACGAGGATCCGGAGGTGCTTGCAAATCCGCTGTTCGCGAAGCTGAAGCCGGTCTTGGAGACGGCGGTGGCGCGCCCATCCCACGTGGCCGGTGAGAACTACATGGCGGTGACTGCCCGATTCTGGGAAGCTGTCCACAACACTTTAACCGGCGACGGCAGCGCGGCAGACAATCTGGCCGCTCTCGAGGATCAACTGCGGTTGATCAGCGTTCGCACTCGAAGGGTCCGGGAGAATGCGGATTAGCCGGAATATCGCGTGGGGGTCGCGAGTGATCGCACAGGCCGCAGGGTGATCGAGCGTCGTTCCTGTGCGACCCCGCCCAATATTCGGGTTGGCCGGGGAGCGATGCGGGCTGGAGATACTGCGACAATTCCAGCGAATTCGGCGGTGTTTACAGTGGGCGAATGGCTGTTGGCTCCGTATCAAGCGCGCCCTGGTTCACCCGTTTTCATCAACACTGCTCGATCGGGTGCGAAGCTCCAGTAGAACGGCAACATCGCTCCGCCGAGCGCGCGCGCCTCGTTGCCGACTCGACCCGCCATGAGCGCCGGTCTGTGAAGCCCGCGGAGTTCTCCTGCGCTCAAGGCCGCGTCGGTCAGAAGCGTAAGACGCTCAACAACCGAAACCGGCAGCGATCCGTCGATGATCACGCCTTGGATATCGATCACTGCGGCGGTAGCTTGGATGGCGATGGCCAGGGAGTCAGCCGCTTTACCGATCCAGCCTTCCACGATTTTGCTCGCCTTGTCGGGTATCGGCTCGGGCGCCTCGGTCCTGCTCTTTGGCACGATCGCGTCCGGGTCGAAACCCGCAATGGCCAGGTTTTCCTCCAAGAGATACCGTGAGGCGCAGTGTATGAGCTGCACCGGTTTGGTGCCGGCGTCGGTTGGATCCTGGGAATAGTGGCTTGGGATGGGCAGCGATCCGATCGCTCCAGCATTATCGTGTGCGCCGGTATACAGCGTGCCGTTGAGCACGACACCGCCGCCGACAAAGGTGCCTACGAAAATGTGGAGCGAATGGTCGAATTGGGTGCCAACACCGAGCCCAAGATCGGCAACGCATGCGGCCGTGGCGTCATTGGCAAACCAGACCGGCACGGACTGGTCTGCGGCGACACGCTCGCGAATATTGATGGAGTTCCAGCTCGATAGCACCTTTTCGGGCGCGTGAATTTCGCGTGGCCAATTCGAGAGGAAGAACGGCGCCACCACCCCAATGCCCCACAAACGCCGTCTATGCAAGATTCGTGATTCCTGGGTAAGCCAATCTATGTCCTCGTGAATCATCGAAAAGACCTTCTCGGGGATTGGGTAGTCGTAACGATGCGCGCGGCGCTTGCGCACTCTGCCGACAAGATCGATTAGCAGAACTTCCAGGCCTCGACGCCCAATCTTGATGCCGATGGAAAACGCCCCGTCTGGATTCAGGGCGATGGGTACGGCCGGCTGACCAACTTTTCCAGCTTCTCGACGGCGCGGCTGTTTACACAGAAGCTTCTCTTGCAGAAGGTGATTGACGATCATTGTTACCGTCTGAGCGCTAAGCGTCGTGATTCGCGCAATTTCGGCTTTCGGCATGCTGCCGGCACGCCGGATGAGTCTCAAAATCAGGCGTTCATTGTATTGTCGGACACCCAGCTGGTTGCTGCCGCTCAAAAATTTACCGGGTTCCTTCGGTGTGTCGATCATAATTGGGCGTCCCAGGTGCTTCCACATTCGTCCACGAGCTCGAACAACTCGCTCTCCGAGCCACTAGCGCGAATGATTCCAATCTTCACCATTCCTAGCCAGACTAGTGAGTTGACGGAAAAGTTCAAGGCAACTGATTTATCGGCGCTGGTCCGCTCGACGTTCGCGGCGTACGAAATTGCCGGTGCGGTCAGGCCCTTGTGCTGAGATGGCGCGTCGGTGCAACGCTTTCTCGAACTCGACCTGATTGAGCAAGCGGACGTACAATCGTCGCCGGCTATCGTAGCGGCGCGCGGGATCTTTTTGGCGTTTTCGGACCATAATCGATAGCGTATTCGGCACGGGATTATTCCTCCCGTCGCTGCCATGGGCCTGAAAGACATGACCGGGATAGGTCGGCCGCTCCTTTTTGAATGAGGGTGTATAGATTGGATCCCATCCGCGCCATCCCGCATTGCAAAATGACGCGCGTGCTCGATGCCCACGAGGACACCCTGCCAAGTTTCGGTGTCGGGTCATGACCGACCCCGTGAACGCGGCCACCGACAGGCCTAAGCAGCCTGTGTTCGACTCCCCTGAGATGGGTGCGTTAGCGCATTTGTATCGGGGCGAGATGTACCGGAGCAAGATCTGGCGAACTCGTCTCGATGCCACGACAAATTGGGCGGTCGTTACCACCGGCATCGCCATGTCGGTCACCTTCAGTCACGGCGAAAACTCCCCCCTTCCGCTCATTCTCGTGGAACTATTGGTCTGCGTTTTTCTCGTCTACGAGGCGCGGCGCTATCGGTACTTCGACATCTGGCGGACACGAGTGCGGCTGCTGGAAATTTGTTTCTACGGGCCTATGCTCCGGGGCGAAGGCGTGCGGGTCGAAAATGGCTGGAACGAGGTGCTCGCAAATGACTATCGGCACCTGCGCTTCCACATCAGTTACTGGGAGGCAGCCGGGCGGCGGCTACGACGCAACTACAGCTGGATATTCGCTATTCTGGCGCTCAGCTACCTCGCAAAGCTCTGTATCGATCCCGCGCCGCTGCAGGCCGTGGACGAGTTGTGGGCGCGCGCAGCGATTGGACCCGTACCCGGACAAGCTGTGCTCGTTTTGGGTGCGGCATTCCATGCCGGGCTCATTGTGGTTGGCATGCTTTCCCTGTTTCAGCAGCGTGCAACTGGGCGGGTGAGAAAGACGAACGCCCGTCAGGATCCCATGTTGGAGTCCTGGCATCGTCTGACCGGTGACTGAGGAGTGCTGCCTTGAAAGCGCCCGGCGTGTCCGCACAAAGTGACCAGCGTGAGGCCGGAGTCCGGCCCGGACCGGCTTTGCTTTTCGATCTCGACGGTACCCTGGTGGACAGCGTGTACCAACATGTGTTGGCGTGGCGCGAGGCGTTGGAAAACGCTGGCATCGAGTTATCAGTTTGGCGCATCCACCGCCGAATCGGGATGAGCGGGGGACTTTTCGTGAACGCCCTCTTGCGGGAAACCGGGCATCGCGTCAGCCGCGAGCAGGCCGCACAGCTCGGGCAGTTCCATGCGGAAGCTTACGCCCGCCTTGTTGGTCAGGTTAGACCTCTCCCCGGTGCCCAGGAACTGCTTGCCTACTTGTCGCAGGCAGGCGTTCCGTGGGCCGTCGCCACCAGCGGGCGACAGGAGACGGCGCGCCGTACGTTGGAGCTGCTCGGGATACCGGCCAGCGTTCCAGTCGTAACCCGTGACCAGGTGCGACACGCCAAACCGGATCCGGACCTATTTCTGGCCGCCGCGGAGCGGCTCGGGGTGC
>JBFGYN010000152.1:0-8713 GCA_041587415.1 Candidatus Competibacterales bacterium
CGAGGCATCAAGCCTACAATTTCACCCTAACCGATTGGCGTAACTGGACAAAACCGACCGTTTCGGTTTGACTCCAGGCACTCCCGGGGCTGGCCCGGACGCTCCGTCAGCACGCTTTGCCAAAGCGTCCCTGGCCATTCACGACCCGGCGCCGGACTCCGACCTGAAAGCGCCGACAACCCGACCGAGTACCGTCACGACAACCAGCACCACGGCACCCGCGGCGATGCCGATCACGGCGTTCGCCAAAACCGGCGTCAAAGCGCTCATCAAGCCGCTCGTGGTGTCAGCCAAGTGGTGGATCCATTCTTCGATGACAGGCAGCCCGTGCACGAGGATGCCGCCACCGACCAGAAACATGGCGGCCGTGCCCACTATCGACAATCCCTTCATGAGGTACGGCGCGGCTGCCAATATTGCGCGTCCGGTGCCTCTTTGGAGGCGCACGATCGCCGCGTCGCCGGCCTTCTGGCTCAAATGGAGTCCGAGGTCGTCAAGCTTGACGATCGCCGCGACCAGCCCGTAGACACCGACAGTAATGAGCAGGGCAACGACACTCAATACGGCCACTTGCGTCAGAAAAGGCTCTTGAGCCACCACGCCGAGGGTGATCGCGATGATCTCTGCGGAGAGAACAAAGTCTGTGCGGATCGCGCCCTTGATCTTGCTTTTTTCAAATTCGACCAGATTCACGGCCGGATCGGCCACTGCCTCGACGCGCTGGGCATGAAGTTGCTGTTCCTCACTCTTGCTGTGGAGGAATCGGTGAGCCAGCTTCTCAAAGCCCTCGTAGCATAGAAAAAGCCCACCTACCATCAAGAGCGGGGTTACCAGCCATGGCGCGAACGCGCCAATCGCCAGCGCCGCCGGCACCAGCAGTACCTTGTTCAGCAACGACCCCTTGGCTACCGACCAGACAACGGGCAGTTCGCGTTCGGCGCGCACGCCCGTCACCTGCTGGGCATTCAAGGCCAAGTCATCGCCGAGAACACCCGCGGTTTTCTTACCCGCCACCTTGGTCAGCAGGGCGACATCGTCCAGCACGCTGGCGATGTCGTCGAGTAGTGCAAGCAAGCTGCTACCAGCCATTGCAGGGTTCCTGTTGGGTTTAGGGAAATCGGGGCAACGGGCGATCGCATAGCCTCGAGGCAGGCAAGCCAGACCCGGCTAACACGATGGAGCCCTCTACACTCTGTCCTTCCACATACCCTATCGCACAAATCTCAGGATGCCGAGTAGTCCGGCTAAGCAGCATGAGGCAGCTTGCCGTCGCTTCGAGATATCATCCCTCGGTAGCTCAGGGTTCCCAGCCCGAATGAGCCCCCCATCGCTCACCAGGCCGCTCAAAATCGCTCTAAGAAATTCCACTCTGTGCCTTATTTAGCAATCGGCAGAAAGCGGTGTGTCATGTGCAAGCCTCTCCCGGTGAGCGATGCGGGTCAGTCTTTCCGTTCTTTCAGCTGGCGCAGCTGCAAGAGGCCTTTTTCGCGTTGGACGTTGACGATCTGCAGCTCGTTACTAAGACGTTGGCGGTCGGACTCGTCGCCGGTATTTTCGACGGCCTCTTGCAGCGCGTCGCGGCGCTTGCGTAGCTTCTTGAGAACCTTCTTCAGAGAGTCACGCCGTGCAAGCTGCTCGCGTTCTTCCGCGCTCAACAAGCGCTGCAGCTTCTTTAGCAGCTTCCGTGTTTTCATCGGTAATTTTTCCGTTCGCTACATTTGTCGCCGAGCGGCCCGCGCGATCTCGTCGTCATCCAGGGCCACGCTCTGCTCCGCACCCGCGGCAATGGTCTCCTGCGGCCCGAACAAGACGGTCGCAGCGTTCAGCAGATTTCGGCCCAGGTCCTGCGCGTAGCCGGCGTCGTTCATCAGCGAGGTGGCGATCCGGGCATCGATGCGCCGCTCCCGAATCAGTTGATCCAGGACGCCGCTGGCGACCAGATCGGATTGCTCGCGCTGGACCCTGGCGGCATCCAACGTTGATACGGTGACGGTGTCGTCCGATTGCGAACGCAGCGCTTCCACGGCCCTCAGGACAGCCCCGATCTGCGTACGGATCGCGTCGTACTGATTGCGCACATCCAGGTTTGCCGAGTGCATGTGGATCAACAGATTCTTCTGTAGGTGCTTTAATGCCTTGACCGCCTCGACCACCTGCCGCCCGGCGTTTCTAAGGGCGCTCAACCGCTCCACGAAGGCCGCGTCGCCGCCGGTGGGTGCCCGGCTGCAGAACTCGACGATCGCGCTGTATATGCTCTTGATGCTCAGCTCGTATCGCTGCTCGACGTTGACCGGGAAGGGTCGCCTCGAGGAACGTACCAGCGCGGCCAGATCTTCATCGGAGAATAAGCGCTGCCGGTGTAGCGCCAGACCGTGGGCGATGATCTCCACGGCCCGGTCATAGAGACGCAGGCTTTCCTTACGCACCGCTTCAATGGCCGTTTCCGGCAGCTGTATTGTGGCGCTCGAAAGGTACATCGGTTGCTCGAATTCCACGACGGGGGCCGGCAGCAGGCGAGTGAGGAGACCTACCAATGCGCCGGAGAACGGCACCATGAGGGCCAACCCCAGGAGATTGAACAAACTGTGAAAGACCGCGAGTTTGAGTGTGTAGTCGTCCTCAGCGATACCCACGATACTGCTGAACGCATCAACGGCCAACATCATCTCGCGGACGAGAACAATGGCCACGAGCCCGGTGACAAGGTTAAAAATGATGTGGGCGCCGGCAAGTCGTCGCCCCTCCACATTCGCACCCACGGCGGCAATCACAGCTGAGATGGTGGTGCCCAGATTCGAGCCAATAGCCAGGGCCAATGCGTTCTCGTAGCTCACTTGTTGGGCGGCCAGCGCGGTGATCGTCAAGACCAGGGTGGCATGGCTGGATTGCATCACAACCGTCGCCAATACCCCCAAAGCGGTGTACAAGAGCAGCCCGCGATAGCCCCCGACGGCGTATGCGGACAGGTCGATCGCGTCCTTGAAGGTCTCGAATCCTTCCTTCATGTAGGCGATGCCGAGAAAAAGAAAGCCGAGCCCAGCCAGAATGTAACCGGCGCCCTTCAAGGCTTTTGATTTCTGGAGTACCAGGATTACGCCGAACACGAGCATGGGCATGGCGTAGGCCGCGACATCCACTTTTAGGCCGAAGCCCGCGATCAGCCACGCACCGGTGGTGGTGCCGAGATTGGCGCCAAAAATCACCCCGATTCCCGCCGCGAAGCTGATCAGACCAGCACTGAGAAAAGAGATTGCGAGAACCGAGACCAATGAGCTGGACTGCATGATCGTCGTGGTCACAACACCGAATCCGATACTGCGGCCGAGCCCGCGAGTTGCCCGCTGCAGTACTTGCTCGAGGAGACCGCCAGTGAAAGCCTTGAAGCCCTGCTCCAGCGACAACATGCCGAACAGGAAGATGGCCACTCCGGCGGCGATTTGCTTGAGATGAGGGCTCGCCCAAAAGCTGTAACCGAGCAGCAGGAAGAGGCCTGGCAGGACGAGCCTGCGCAGAATGGCCGTCACATGCCTCGCCTCATAGCCGTCGCGGACCTCCGCCCGTCGACCTCGAAGCCAGGCTCGCGGGTTGTGTCACGGCAACATCATGCCGCGAATGGCGAAGTAGAATAAGGCCCCGAGAAATGCCGATACCGGCACCGTGATGACCCACGCCGCAGCGATCTTCAGCAGCGCAGTGCGCTTCACCAGTTCCTGGCGGTAAATCCGGCGCAACCCTTTGCGCTCGCTTTTGCTGAGCCGAGCAGCTGCAGCCTTCGCCTTGATTTGCTTGAGCATGAGGGCCTTTTGCTCGAAGGGTGCGGCCTCGAATCTAACCAGAAATTCGTCCACTATGGTTTGGTCTTCGCCGTCGTGGTGATCGCGGATACTGTCGATTGCCCGCGCGTAACTGGTCTTTATGAATTCGCGCAGAAAACCCACGCCGAACACGCCGCCCACGGCGATGTGGGTAGAGCTCACAGGCAGGCCAAGTTGGGAGGCGACGATCACGGTAATTGCCGCCGCCATCGCGATGCAGAAAGCGCGAGTCTTATCGAGCTCGGTTATTTCCGAGCCCACCGTGCGTATCAGTTTTGGACCGTAGAGCGCCAGGCCAAGGGAGATGCCCAGTGCTCCCACCAGCATTACCCAGGTGGGAATGCCCGCCTTCGCCGAGATACTGGCGTGAAGCAGTGCATCGGAGATTGCCGCCAGCGGACCGACGGCGTTGGCAACGTCATTGGCTCCATGGGCAAAACTGAGCAGCGCGGCCGAGCAAATGAGCGGCAAGGTAAACAGGTTGTTGACACCGCCCTTGGCATCTCCCGGGTCGATGGAGACGCGTGCGATTAACGGCCGCACTACCGTGTACACGCCGAAAGCCGCCACCAAGCCCAGCAGCCCTGCCACCGGGAAGCTGGCTTTCCAGACGTGCTTCACGCCTTTCAGAATCAAATATGTGGCGAAGGCCCAGGCCATGAGGGCAATGAGCATCGGGACCACCCGTCTCGCTGCGGCCACGCGGTCTGATCGATAGCTAACGGTGCGCTTGATCAGGTAGAGGAAAGCGGCGGCAATAGCCCCACCGAGGACAGGAGAGATCACCCAGCTGGCCGCAATAGCTCCAATCTGCGACCAGTTGGCAATTTCCCACCCACCAGCGGCAACGCCGGCCCCGAGCACCCCCCCAACGATTGAATGAGTGGTCGACACCGGAGCCCCGATCACTGTTGCAACGTTAAGCCAGATGGCCCCCGCCAGCAGCGCCCCGGTCATCATCCAGATAAAAACGTCGCTGTCGTTGATCGCCGCGGGGTCGATGATCCCATTCTTGATCGTGCTGACGACATCGCCCCCAGCAATCAATGCGCCGGAGGATTCGAAAATTGCGGCGATGATGATGGCACCGGTCAAGGTCAGTGCTTTGGAACCCACCGCGGGGCCGACGTTGTTGGCGACGTCATTGGCGCCAATATTCAGAGCCATGTAGCCCCCGATCATCGCCGCGACCACCAGCATGACGCTGCCGGGAACATTCTGTGCCTGCAGGCCTGTGAAAAGCATGACCCCGACAATAAAGATCAGCGCCGTCCCAAGTCGAAACAATTCACGCCTCCCGGGCTTCGTGGCGCGCTCTACGGCGGCGATTACTGCCAGATCCACCATTTTCCTGCCGAGCCTCTCAGACGATGGTCATTGATCTAAATTAAGCCAATCTTCTGGCGCGTGCGTGTTGATCTGAATCAGCAGCCGCTCATGCAGAAGAAGGTCGCAGAAAAGCACAGAATAGAGGAGAGCAGCGCCGCGACGAAAGCGTGTACGTTTCGGGTGGGAACTGCAACCGAATACCGCTACACACTGGCCAAGTATCCGGACTAGCGAGGTTGAGCCTTGTGGGGCGCATTAATTTATTTTTTTGGAAACGTATGTAAATCAACCGTGAGGACATAGCCACTCAGATCGCAGCCGAGGCAGTCATGGGCAGTCCGGAACGGAGTATGCCCGGCAGGCATGACAATCTTCAATCTCCGGAACTGGCGTTTTGAGTGTGGCCGGCGCATCCAGCCCATATGCCTGCGGTTTTGGATCGTAGACAGTACGATGCAGCATTTCCTCACTTCGTGTAACGATGCCTGGTCGGTCACAGTCGATACGTGGCCGTCGATCTACCTGCGCCGTGTAAATCGAAAGTTGCATCGTGATCTGGAATTTTCGCAAGCTGCCGGCCAGACCATCTTGCACGATCACGCGAACATCCGGACAGCGTCAGCCGCGACATGTTGTTATCCGCCAATCTTGGCCCAAGCACTTACTTTGAAAATAGAGTGGCCGCTTAGGAGCACCCTGGCACGCCGCTCGGGCGAGCCTGCTTCGACCCCCGGTGGCTCGTCCCAAGACACCACCATGCGTCTACCGACGCCATTCGCTATCCTTGACGTTATCTGCATCTGCGAGTTGTCGCGCAGCTTGTGCTCTGTAGCTGGCCCGAAATCGGGCGGCATCGTCCATCCCGCAACGACGCATAATCGGAGGATCGTCGGCGTGAAGATGACTCGTCACTTCTTTATCAGCACGGACCTGGACGACCTGGAACGCCTGGAGGGGGATCTGGAAGCTGCGGGCGTCGTGACACCCCAGATCCACGTACTGACTCTGGACGACCGGGGTGCCGAAAATCATCACCACCTTCACCAAGTGACCTCCCTGATGAAGAAGGACATCATCCATTCCACGATTGTGGGGGCGGTCATTGGGCTATGCATGTCCGCACTCGTCCTCCTCGTCGTGTACGCTGCGGGCTGGACGGAATCAGCTGCCGGCTGGCTGCCGTTCATCTTTCTTGCCATCATCGTGCTCGGGTTTTTTACTTGGGAAGGAGGGCTCCTCGGGATCGAAACACCAAACGTGCACTTCAAGCGTTTCGCGGCGGCACTCGAGAGTGGGAAACACGTGTTTTTCGTTGATCTGGAACCCGGACAGGCGAAAGTCTTGAAAGATGCTCTGAAGAAACATTCCACAGTGGAAGCAGCCGGCACCGGCCACGCGGCGCCCCATTGGATCGTGTTCTGGCAGCACCGTCTGAAGCGATTCTTCGTGGATACGTTTCCCTAGGGAAACGCAAGCGTCCGCGCACGGCAGGCTGCTGGTTTGGCCAACACGTTGCGGTTCCGTTCACCAGGTCACGAAGCAGGACTTTGACGACATGGTCGAGCTGGAGAGCCATCATCCCCCTGCAGGAACAACGACACCCGCGCGGGGCTCGAGATCGCGCAAATGAAGGCTGTTTTCGCGGCTCGCCCAATTAAACGCGACGACGCAGACACTTACCATCCATCATGAATCGCCCGGCAACACCGGCGGCACCAGAGATATTCGAGAAGCCCAGAACAGTTGGGTCCAGGAATTTCCAGGGCACCGAATTCGAAACCGCGGCTCCCGATTTCATCGCGGAATTAATAATCTTGCATCTCGATTACGGCCGCGTAACTGTGTGTCGCACGAAAACTCTGATTTGATGAGAGCTTCTTTCGGAGTGCCCCGGCGCAACGTTCGGGCCTGCTTCTCGCTGGACCTACTATGGAAACTGATCGGATTGCGTTTTTGAACGACCAACCCATCGACGAAGATGGACGCTATGTCTTGTATTGGATGCAGCAGTCGCAACGGGCACATTTCAACCCGTCCTTGGAGTACGCCATTTCTCGGGCCAATGAGCTTAGCCAATCGGTGCTGGTGGTATTCGGTATCTTCGACGGCTATCCCGAGGCGAACGAGCGCCATTTCGCTTTCATGCTGGAGGGCTTGGCCGAAGTCGCCGCGGACTTGCGCAAGCGCGGGTTGAAGCTGGTGCTCGAGCTTGGGTGTCCGGACGAAGTTTGCCTGGCATATGCCAATCACGCTGCACTCGTCGTGTGTGATCGGGGATACCTTCGGCACCAGAAAATGTGGCGCGAAAGGGTCGCCGCCGAGACCGCCCGCCAGGTTGTCCAGGTGGAAGGTGATGTAGTCGTACCGGTTGCTCAGGTCTCGGATAAACGCGAATACGCGGCGCGCACGATTCGTCCGAAAATTAAGCGACTCCTGGACGGCCACCTCGGGAACATTACGACAAGAAATGCTGCGAAGCAGTCACTTCCCCTGAACATTTCTTCGGATCTGGACCCGGAAAATACGAGCGGCATTCTCGCTCGCCTCGACATCGACCGTTCGGTCGCCCGCGTCAGCCGTTTCCACGGCGGTACTGGCGCGGCTCGGCGCCGTCTCGAGCACTTTCTTCGCTACCGACTGGCCGGATACAGCGTGGCTCGCAACGATCCCGCGGATCCCCAGTGCTCGAATCTGAGCCCATACCTGCACTTCGGCCAAATTTCACCCGTCGAGATAGCTCGCAAGGTTCATTCGGCAAAAGGCGGCAGCTTCGACGATCGAACGGCATTCCTCGAAGAACTCATCGTTCGGCGTGAGCTCGCCGTCAACTTCGTGCACAACGAGCCCGACTACGACCGCTATAGCTGTCTACCAGACTGGGCGCGTAAAACACTTTCCGAGCACCGCAATGACAAGCGCGATCATATTTACACCCGGCAGCAGCTGGAGAACGCGGATACCCACGATGCGTGTTGGAACGCCGCCATGACCGAGATGGTGCGCACCGGCTACATGCACAACTACATGCGCATGTACTGGGGCAAGAAAATCATCGAATGGTCCAAAAGCCCTGCGCACGCCTACCGCACAGCGCTTGCACTTAACAATCGCTACTTTATCGACGGCCGGGATCCAAATTCGTATGCCGGCGTCGCCTGGCTTTTCGGACTCCACGACCGACCGTGGACCGAACGCCCGGTGTTCGGCAAGGTTCGCTACATGAGTGCGGGTGGCCTCGAGCGCAAGTTCGACATAAACGGTTACGTGCGCTGGGCTCGAGAGCTGGACCCATGAGTCCAGCGCCCGTGACGACGCCCGCCAAAGCAGGCAAATGACGCACACTGGCACCAATCCTTGAACTCCGCCAAATGCCGGTCTGGTGGCAATGGAAACTCACGCTGGCGTGGATTGCTCGGCGCAGTTGACCAGCGATTGCTCCGGCACCGCCCCCGTATGCAAAACCCCGACGGCGTGCACCGAGATTTGGACCATCACTAAACCATTAGGGTTGGCTACGACGGGCTCCGGCGGTATGAGGGCAATTCCGCATATCTCGGAGCGCGGTGTGC
>JBFGYN010000153.1:0-8698 GCA_041587415.1 Candidatus Competibacterales bacterium
AATTGATCCCAAATCTCCTTGCCCGAACGGAGGACCGCTTGAGCGAGCCGGCACAGCTACCGCCCCAGGGCGCCCATCCGTCGCCGAAATCAGGTGTCAAAGTCGCGACCCCATCGCAAGGACAGCCTGAGCCCATCGCTAGCAAACAAACTTCGCCGACAGGTAGTTGATGACAAAGGCCCGGGTCACCCAGTAGGGTATTTCCCGTGTCGCGTTACCGCAGAAGGGCCTCCGTGACGGACTCCGGACTAGCCCGTGGCCGCACGGTCAGCGCACTGCGACTCTCGGTAGTCCACGTCGGATTCACGGACAGAATTCACGGAACAGCTCGTGCCGGTGTCGGACCCGTCAGCGATCGAAAGCTGCTCCTGCAACACCTGTATTGCGCCGCTTGTGTGGAGTAACGTTTCGCGAAGACTGGCTTGTCTTGCCTCGAGCTCCAACATGACTTTCTGCCCAGCCTCGAACTCGCTCTTCCGCGAGGCGAGGTGTCGTTCAATTTGTTCACGCGTGCTCATGCCCATGGGCGTAGTTGCTTCTATCTGCGCAACCCGAGCGCCGCACGATGGTGCCGAACCGACAGGACGTGGACGGATTGTTGCTGACGTTGGACCGCCCCCGACAGTACTGCAACGATGTCATTGAGACGGTGTGACGGGAAAAATCGCGCGATTCTTCCCGTCGTCCGTTCCGGCGCAGGTCAGCGGATAGAATCGTCCCTGCTGTGGGAAACCAACCCTCCCAGAACATCGTCCAACTCTCGCTTCATGGTTTCCGGATCGGGAGATGACCCGATCTTCTGTTGTACCTCTGTAAGCCGGGCGGCGAGTCTGAGGCGGTTCTCGGCAAGCTGCTCGCTCAAGCGCGCCTTCGCCAACATATCCCGGGCAGCGATCGCGTCGTGGGTGTCGCCGCGAACCAAGGATTCGATTGCGTCGACAAAACGATCCAAGATTCTGTACACGGCAGCCGCCGAAAAGCCCCCCAGTGTCGCGAGAACCGGTTTGGCGAACGTTTTCAGTGCGGCCGCATGTGTGCTTTCGGACGTTGGATTCTCGAATTCGATTGGGATGAGCTGGGACATTATGATGCCGGCCATCAAGCCGAGCACGAACCGAATCCAGTAAGATGATTCGAATTTTGGATCAAAGGTGCCATTTGCAATGTAACGATTCGCTAAGAATAGGCCCGCAAAGGCGGCGCCCAGCGAAGCTGCCGTGAGCAGGAACAAGAGATTCAACAGCAGTACATTTCCAGAAGAGGAAAATATACCCTGGCTTATGGACTCGGTATCCACGTGTGGCGAAAGACTGATGCCAATGAGGGCGACCAGTGAGAAAATGGCGACTGACATCATGCGTCGTATCAATCCCACCGGCCCAAGGAAACTCCAGAGGCCACCCCGATTCGCCTCGTTCTCGAGCAATAGGACCGTACGGGGTGTCGCCGGCGCCAATATCTGCGCGAGACGGCCGTGAATGATCGCCAATTTTCTAACGTCTTCTTCCCACCGACCACTCGCATCGACCGAAGCAATTGGCTCGACGCGGTCGGGGTCACGTGCCTTTGGGTTGGGGCCAGCCGCGTTTCTGGGGTTGACTGAATGCTTGCGCACGATGGATTCGAGCGCTTGCGCCAAGCCTCCAGGTACCTTGAGCCCAGAGGCCAAAGCATACTTCACCATGGCCAGGCACTCTGCGAGAAGGTGACCGTGAAGCGATAGATCTTGTGGCTGCAAACCCGCCCTGGTATCAGACACGGGGTCTCCCTGGGTTTTACGACGTTCTAGCCCAACGGGCTATTGCTCACTAGTGTATAGCATTTTCCGTCGTGGTTTCGCTTTTCGGAACTTGTCGAAAACGCCAATGCCGGCACAAGACGGTGATGCAAGACCCGAATTTCGCGAAACTTTCCGGCTAGCGCGGATATTTCACCAGGCTGCTCCAGACCGCACTATGTGATCGCAGGCCATGCAATTTTCCGAAATCTTCAGAAAACAGCGTGTCACGGGCTTCACTCTCCCGGCGAGCGATGCGGGCTAGTGGTGGTAGCCGCTGTCGCGCGTGATTTTGCCGCGGAACACCCAGTAGGAATAGCCCGTATAGCCAAGGATGACTGGGAGAATGAACAATACGCCTACGAGCAGAAAGACTTGCGACTCAGGCGGTGCCGCCGCATCCCACAGGGTGATGTCCGGCGGAATCAACGCTGGCCAAGTGCTGATGGTAAATCCGCTGTAGCCGAAGGAGAACAATGCCATTGCGAGCAGGAAGGGCGGATAGGTGGCTCGCCTGCGAACCGCGAGCCAGAGTAGAAATGCAGAGGTCCCAGTGAGTAAGGGTGCTGGAGAGAAGAAGAGCAGGTTCGGCCAACTAAACCAGCGTTCCGCAATTGCCGGGCTCAAAAATGGGACCCAGACACTGACTACCGCCATTGCCAAGAGCACTGCCCCCAGAAGCCATGCAGTCTGCCGATAGGCACGCTCCTGAAGCTCGCCTTCGGTTTTCATGATGAGCCATGTCGAACCCAGTAGCGCGTAACCAGCCACGAGCGCAAAGCCGGTAAGGATACTGAAAGGGGTCAGCCAATCGAATACGCCCCCCGCAAAATCTCTGCCCACTACTTTGAACCCTTGGATGAATGCGCCGAGCGACACGCCCTGGGCAAACGTGGCTATGATCGAACCCAAGTTAAATGCATAGTTCCACAAGTATTGGCTTGTGTGTGCCTTGAATCGAAACTCAAATGCGACACCGCGGAAGACGAGCGCCAGAAGCATCGTCGATATGGGTATGTAAAGTGCCGGGAGGATGACCGCATAGGCGAGGGGAAATGCCGCAAACAGACCGGCACCGCCGAGCACGAGCCACGTCTCGTTGCCATCCCAAATCGGCGCGACCGAGTTCATTATGATATCGCGCTCTTCTTCGTTGCTGGCCGTTGGAAACAAAATTCCAATCCCCAGCACGAAGCCGTCGAGCAGCACGTACATGAAGATTCCGAAACCAATGATGAGATACCAGATGAGGGGAACGCCGACCTCGAGCATGGCTTATTCCCCCTCTCCCAGCGCTTCATCCGGAAATGACAAAGGCCGTGCCGGCGATTTATATCCAATAGGCTCTTCGGCTTGCGGCGCCGTTGGCTCCGGGCCTTTTCGGATTAGCTTGAGAATGTAATAGATTCCCGCGCCAAAGATCAGACCGTATACCACGACGAACGCGATCAGCGTTCCCAGGATGCTGCCCGCCGGCAATGGCGATGCGGCGTCCGCCGTTCGCATCAAGCCATAGACGACGTACGGTTGGCGCCCGACCTCGGCGGTAAACCAACCGGCAATGACCGCAACGAACCCAGTCGGCGTCATCCAGGCACATAGACGGAGAAACCACCGCGTGGTATACAGGCGCCGCTTTCGGTAAAGGTATAGCCCGTACAGGCCAACGAATAGCATGAGGAACCCGATCGCAACCATGATCCGGAACGCCCAAAAAACGACGGCAACCGGGGGGCGATCTTCCGGCGCAAAGTCTTTCAGCCCCTGGACCGCCCCTTCCAGCTCATGGGTGAGAATGATGCTGCCGAGATACGGAACCCCGATTTCGAACCGATTCTTCTCCTGCTCTTCATCGGGTAGCGCGAAAAGAATCAACGGTACCGGCACTTTCTCGGTCTCCCAGTGACCCTCCATCGCCGCGAGCTTTGCAGGCTGGTATTCGGCAACGTTCAATCCGTGCATGTCTCCGGCGATGATCTGAATCGGCGCCACGACAACGATGAAGCCGATGGACATGCCGAAACCCAGGCGCGCGTACTGGCCTGCTCGATCGCGGAGCAAGTACCATGCGGAGATGCCGCCAATAACGAAGGCCGTCGTGAGATACGCCGCGAGCAGCATGTGCACGAGCCGGTATGGAAAGGACGGATTGAAGATGATGGCCAGCCAATCCGTGGGATAAAAAATACCATCGCGCAGTTCGAATCCTGCGGGAGTGTGCATCCAGCTGTTGGCGGCGAGGATCCAAAATGTCGAAACGAACGTGCCAAATGCGACCATGAGCGTGGCAAAAAAGTGGATAGCTCGATTGACCCGGCCTTCGCCAAACATCATGATGCCGAGAAATCCGGCCTCCAGGAAGAATGCCGTCATCACCTCGTAACTCATGAGCGGCCCCAGAATGTTCCCCGTCGCGTCCGAGAACCGACTCCAGTTGGTGCCGAACTGAAAACTCATGACGATTCCCGAGACCACGCCCATCCCGAAGGACACGGCGAAAATCTTGACCCAGAATCGATACAGATCGTGATATTCCGCTCGACCGGTTTTTAGCCATAGAGCTTCGAGCATGCACAGCCAGCTCGCAAGGCCAACTGTGAAAGCGGGAAAGAGAATATGGAAAGCAACGACGAATGCGAATTGAGCGCGTGCAAGGAAGACGGGGTCTAGTTCCATGGGCTTTCAACTCTGTATTCTGATTCGATTTCTTGTTGACACGCACCCCTGGCACGCATCATAGATCCGGATAACGGGAATTGCCATCGCAACCAGAATCGGGGGGGCTGCGAAAACCACAGAACCATACCACAAACCGGGGTTTGGCGAGCACAGGCTCGACGTCCGATGGAGGTCTGGTCAATTTCCATGGCGAATCGTTCGTGATGCTGGAATGGCGTGCTTTCGCATCCCGCGTCAGAGGGCGCGTGCGGTACTACCGCGCCCTGGCGTCGCATGAACGAACACCGTGCATTTCGAAGTGGCTAATCGGTCTGGCAATTGCCTACCTCATGTCACCCGTCGACCTTATTCCGGATTTCATACCCGTGCTTGGACACCTGGACGATCTACTCATCGTTCCGGGCTTGATCGCGATTGCGCTACTAATGGTCCCAGAGGATGTGAAAAGCCAGGCCCGGATGGAGGAAGAGCGCTCGAATCCGGATTCCGGGCGCGGCACATGAAGGCGTTGGCGGCTCTTAGAAATCGATCTTCCAGTTCGCGCCTACGCTCGACCCGGAGCTCTGGCCGAGCTCGGCGTCGATGACCACGTTGTCGATCACTTCGAGCTCGACGATCGCCGCACCACCCGTACCGCCAACCGCCTGCCGGGCGCCGACATAGACCCCGTCGGCCACATACTTGCCAACACTGACGGAGGCGCCTTCCTCCTCAGTGGAATCGAACCGTAGGACGTCGACGCCAAGCGCCGCGCGCGCGATGTCCGTCACCCCCGCCTCCCCGCTCATCAAGGTTGCAATGCCGGATGCCAGCTGAACCGCCTCTGCTCCGGACAATGACTGCAGCGACCGCCCGAAGATGACTCGGGGCAATACTTCGTCATCGGGCACGGCCGGCGTCGAGGCAAATCGCAGCTCCGGCTTCGAAGCGGTTCCCTCGAGCAGGATGCGTCCGGTGATGCCGTTCGCCTCCCGTGCAAGACTGATGTCGAGCTCGGGATTCACCGATCGGCTGCCCAGAAAAACGACCTTGCCGCGCTCCAGCTCAAACGGCCGACCGGCAAAATCGAGATAACCCCGCACGGAGGAGATCTCTCCCCTGATGAGGGGGCGCGCAGCGGTACCCTGGATGTCGAGATCGGTCATCCACTCGGAATCGAGGCCGCGACCGCGGATAAAGATACGCCCCGGCGCGGTGACATTGAGATCGAGTGCGACCCGCCCGGGATCCGATTCCGGCTCGGCGCTGGGCGGCGCGCCCTTGATTTCGATTGGGCCTAGATCGACCACCGTGGGAGGTGTTTGATTGATCAACCTGATCTCCGCCTCGACGATCTCGATGTCACCGGTGACTGCAAGGTCGACAACCGGTCCGGTTACCGACACATCGGCATCGATTCTTGCCACGGCATCGTCCCGCCGCACCAGCACAGCACGCGTGCTATTGATTCGCACATCCAGCGTCGGTCCGGAGTCACCCGCGCCGAGTTCGACCGTTCCAGACACTTGGCCGTCCGAGCCATCGCGGGCGCGAAGATCGAGCTTCAGCTCGGAGGTGCTGGCGATCGCCGTCTCGAGCACGAGGTCAGTCAGTATCGTGCCGGCGGTGAGGTTCTGATAGAGACCGTCGCGCAGGGACACGTCCCCGGCAACGTTCGGATTGGCCAACGGACCGCTGACTCGCAGATCGATGTTCGCCGAACCCTGGAGCAGGTGATCCGGCGCTGGGACCATCGCCCACAGCGGCTCCACAGCACCGGCCCATTTCAGGATCGCATCGATATCGGCATCCGCTGGAACGGCCGGCAGGCCGGCACGCGAAACGAGCGGCAACCGGGCTTCGAGTCGCACCGGCTCACCGAACCCACCTGAAATCGAGGCGACCGTCGATGCCAGAGCGCCATTCCAATCGAAACGTGCCTCGGCGCGTATGGGTTCGCCATCCTCGGCAACGCCGTCCAAACGCAGGCCGTCGACGACAATGGTTCCGTCAGCACCCGCACGCGCTTTGCTCGTGTCGAATCGGATCGACCCATCGAGCTCACCGGCACGCATTGGCGCGTCTGCGAAAGCCTTTGCGAGACGCAGGGGTACACCAACGAGCGAAATCTCACCGCTTGTTCCGGCGCTTGCGTAACTCAGGTCTCCACG
Organism: Candidatus Competibacterales bacterium; assembly: GCA_041587415.1. Taxonomy (GTDB): domain Bacteria; phylum Pseudomonadota; class Gammaproteobacteria; order Competibacterales; family JAHEDQ01; genus JBFGYN01. The sequence goes on from JBFGYN010000153.1 coordinate 6,607, forward strand.
GACGGCGCCCTGATCCGGCAACGATAGATTGAGACCGGAGACGCGGGTGCGGCCATCTTTCACTGCGATGCGTGTTGGATCGACCAGGCGGAACGGTTCCCCGTCATAGGTAACGTCGAGGCTCGTGAGATCGACGATGGTCGCGCCGGGTTCCAACTTCATCCGCGCGACGAGCGCGGCATCTAGCGGTTTCTCGACCACGGTCCCATTCGTGTCCACCGTCAAAGACAGGCTAGCCAGCGGACCCTTGGCCGTGGCGCCAACCGAGGCCAATTCGGCGCCACCTGCTTCGAGCTCGGCCAATCGCAGTGTGGCGTTCACGGCCGCCGATCCGAGCAAATCCGAGGCTCGTGCCTCGAGCGTGGCCTGCGACAGGGAAATATCGTCGAGCGCCAGCTGTGACACGGTGAGAGAAGCGGCGGCCGACTGCGTCCCGCTGGTATGGTCGAACGACACTTTTCCTCGCGCCGCGCCGCGCAGGTTCAGCCCTGCCAGCCGCCCGATAGGCGCAAGCGACGGTGCGGACAGGTCGACGGCACCGGCAGCCAGGGCCGTAGGGAGGTCAACGACTGCAGAGCCGTCGAATTTCAGGCCCGCCAAGTCTCCCTTCAAGGGTTCGGCGCGAAGGGTTTCTTCTAACAGTGTAAATGTCGTTTCAGCCGTACCATCTCCCACATCCGAACCCTGCAATGCCACGGTGAGCATGCCCTCGATGGCGTCGCCCAAGGTGACATCGTGTGCCAGAGAGACAGTTCCCAAACGCGCCGCGTTGGCACTGGTGTCCGCGGATGCGACACGTCCCTCGATCTGCAGCGCCGATGTGGGTCCGGTCACCGCTCCAGCAGCGTCCGCGGTACCGGTGGCGTCCGCCCCGTAGGCCTTGGCAATACTTCCCAGAGCGATGTTGCGCGCGGCGTAATTGAGATTGAACTCTCCGTCGCCAAGGGGGATTGTTCCCTTTGTTTCGACCTCGCCAATCGCGGCGTCAAGCCTGGCTTGCTCCAGTGTCAGTGTCGTCTGGTCCGCGGCTCCCTTTACAGAAAGGGTTAGCGGACCGAGGGTTTTTGGATCGATCGCGTCGAGCCGAACTTCGTTGCCCTTTGCATCGACCTCGAAGCTCGCGCCGTCGCCGACCCGCTCGAGGCGCGCCTGGGCCGTGACGTCATCGGCGGAAACCGCCTCGCTTGCCAAACCCACGACGGTCAAATCCCCTGTCGCCACGACCGACTCGAGCGGACCCTCTGCACGGCCGTCGAAGCTGATCGAGGAAAAACCAATGCCGTCCAGCAACGCGGAGGCCGGCTCGTCGACCCGCATTGTCACCGTAAGATCCACCGGGTCCGTCTCGACCGGTATTGTGCCCTTGGCATCGACACGAGCAATTCGGCTGTCGAGGCGACCCTCGCGAAGCGTCGCGATGCCCTGCGCAAATCCGGCATCCAGCACCAGTTGCACGGGGCCAATGACATCCGGCCCGACATCACGAAAGCGCGTGCCCTCGGCCACGCCGTCCAGCGCCAATTCGAATGCATCGGCTTTCTTCACGAAACGTGCGTCGGCTCGGAGTTGCGCCAGCTCGACCGGATCGGCGGCCAGTTGATCGACGACGAGCGCGCCGTTCGCGGTCAGATCATCCGGTGGCCCGGCAATTTGCCCGTCGAATGAGATGGCATCGAACACCACGCCATCGACAAAAGCCGAGAGCCCTGTCGCCGCGCGCGCGGCGAGGTCCAGGTCAAGGGTCATGGTCGTTCGCTCGAGCGCGCCCGACACCTCCAACAAGAGATCCGCAGCGCGCAGATCCGCTTCGTTGATCGTGATCCGGCCGGCACCGCCCTCCTGTGCGTCGACTCGAAGCGTCGCCGTATCCCCCAGAGCCCGGCGGGCAGCCGGATCGAGCAGCGGGCCTGGCGTCAGGTCGAATGCCGCCTTCGCTCGGATCGGACCGGCCCACACGACATCCGCATTGCCACTCAGTGATATGACGCTCTCAGCCGCAAGCGCGAGAGACATACGCCAATCTGTCGCCGGCCCCTCAGCGGCCAGATCGATCGTTACCGGAGACTGCTCAGGCAGACCTGCCAGTGCACCC
>JBFGYN010000154.1:0-8697 GCA_041587415.1 Candidatus Competibacterales bacterium
GGATTTCTGGGAATGGTGCGTGAGTCTCCAGAGCTCATTGCCCGGCAGATTGACGAGGTGCGAGCCCGGACCGACCGACCCTTCGGAGTAAACCTGGTCCCGGCGGCGACGGACCCCGCACTGCTGGATTTGAAGCTGTCAGTCTGCCTCGACAATGAGGTTCATTCCTTATGCTTCTTCTGGAGCGTGAGCGCCGACCTCATCGGCCGTGCAAAGGACGCGGGATGTCTGGTCCTTTATCAAGTGGGCTCGGTTCAGGACGCGATTGCCGCGGAGCGGGCCGGTGCGGACGTAATCATCGCCCAGGGCGGCGAGGCTGGCGGGCATGTGCGCGGAGTAATCTCATCTTTGGTTCTGATTCCCCAGATCGCCCGTGCGGTGTCCGTCCCAGTGGTCGGATCCGGCGGGTTCAGCTCCGGCGAGAGCCTGATCGCCGCTCTCGCGCTGGGCGCGCAAGGGATCCACTGTGGCACCGCCTTCCTCGCCACCCAGGAGTCCTATGCGCACGACTATCACAAAGGACGGGTCGTTACCGCCAAATCCGAGGATACCGTCTACACTGACGCGTTCGCCATAAATTGGCCGCCCGATTCGCCGGTGCGCGTGATCGCCAACAGCCTTACCGACGGCCTTGGACCGCGCCTGGTCGGCCACAGGGCCGAGGATATTCCCCGCGAAGCCATCGCCGACGATGACGGCCGCCCAATTTTCAAATTCAGCACCGATTCACCGCTCCGGTCGACGACCGGCGACCTGGAGCCCTTGGCGCTTTTCGCTGGTCAGGTGGCGGGCGCGATCGAAAGTGTTCCGAGTGCTGGTGGACGTGTCGAAGAGATCGTGAGAAGTGCCCGATTGACCCTCGAGCGGCTTCGACGGGGCGGAATGTCGACGCTCCGATGAATCGCTGGAGCGACATTTTATCCACAACCCCACGACATTCCAATGGACGCCATTGTCACCGAAGCTGGTGTGACCTGGTTCAAATCTCCAATCAGCAGCAACACGCCGGAGGTAAGCTTGCACAGGTAAGACGCGGCCGCACGCCCGGCGAAAAATGCTGACGCAAGCGTGGATCCAGGACGATCGTTACTCGTTGTCGGCATGCCCGGGCATTGATCCACTACCTCCCCAGGGCGCTCTGGACCGACAACATCGGCGCCGACCATGTGCGGTTGACGCAAATCATTTTTCGCTACGACTGCTCTGCTAGATTGCAATTGACGCGGACCTGCAGCCCGAAAGTCCGACGAGCAAGAGGTTTTCTTACCGCAATGAAGCAAAAAGCGCCTCGAGTCCGCGACAACGTTCCCGCGTATCACGCGATGTCCGCTCCGGCGGTCTTAGACCTCATGGGCCTTAGCTCGACCGGGCTTTCGGCGATGGAGGCGCGTGCCCGGTTCGACAAGTTCGGGCCGAACACGCTACCGCAAACAGCGCGACGCGGCGCACTCGCCCGTTTTGCTGCCCAGTTTCATAACGTACTGATTTACGTCCTGATCGGTGCGGGAGTCGTCACGGCCGCTCTTGGACATTGGGTGGACGCCGCGGTCATCGTTGGTGTCGTGCTAATCAACGCCATCATCGGTTTCGTCCAAGAGGGCAAGGCGGAGCATGCCTTGGAGGCCATTCGCGACATGTTGCCTGCGTCGGCCACGGTTCTCAGGGATGGGCACAGGCAAAGCGTAGCGGCCCAGAACCTGGTGCCCGGCGATGTCGTGTACGTGGAATCCGGTGACCGGGTGTCCGCCGATCTGAGGCTGCTCGAGAGCAAATCGCTGCGCATTCAGGAAGCGGCTTTGACCGGCGAATCCGTTCCGGTGGACAAGAGCCCCGCTGCCGTGGAATCCGGCGCCGCACTCGGTGATCGCCAGTGCATGGCCTACTCCGGCACCATCGTCGCTTCCGGGCGTGGGACTGGGCTGGTCGTCGCCACCGGCGCGGACACGGAGTTGGGGCATATCAGCATGCTCCTGGGACAGGTCATCAGCCTGACGACACCGTTATTGGTGCAGATGGCGCAATTCGGTCGGCGCCTGACGGCGGTTATCCTTGGCGTCGCCGTCGTCGTGTTTGGCTTCGGAATGCTTGTCCGTGGCTATGCAGCCGCCGATATGTTCCTCGCGGGAGTGGGGCTCGCGGTAGCTGCCATACCGGAGGGCCTTCCGGCGATCATGACCATCACATTGGCGCTGGGTGTTCAACGTATGGCTCGGCGCAATGCCATCATCCGTCGTCTTCCGGCAGTCGAGACCCTCGGCTCGGTCACGGTCATTTGCTCCGACAAGACCGGGACCCTCACGCGCAACGAAATGATGGTGCAGAGCGTTGCCACCAGTCGGAATTTGTACGAGGTCACAGGGGTGGGCTACGTGCCACGCGGTGATTTCCTATTGGATGGGCATCAGGTGGATCTCGAGTCTCGACCACTGCTGGTGGAGATGGCACGGGGTGCACTGCTGTGCTCCGATGCAACGCTGCGCGAAGTGGACGGCAGCTGGGCGGTGGCTGGTGACCCGACGGAGGGCGCATTGGTTGCCTTGGCTGCAAAGACCGGTCTCGAAGGCGGGCACGAAGGCAACCGTTGGCCGCGCACCGACGTCATCCCATTCGAGTCTGAGCACGCATTTATGGCTACCCTTCACCACGCCGATGATGGGCAGGGTGCGATTTACGTCAAAGGGGCACCAGAGCGTCTTCTGCGCATGGCCACGTCGCAGCGTAGCTATGACGGTGTCGAACCGCTCGACATTGTCTACTGGCAAAGCCGGCTGGAGCAGATCGGAGCTCACGGGCAACGGGTGCTGGCGCTGGCGATGCGAGATACCGACCTCGCGCATCGCCAACTGCGCTTTAGCGACGTGGAATCCGGCCTGGTTTTCATCGGGCTGTTCGGCCTCGCGGACCCGCCGCGTGAAGAGGCGGTGGTTGCGGTTGGCCAATGCCGCCACGCGGGAATTCGCGTGAAGATGATCACCGGCGATCACCTGGGCACTGCCCGCGCGATCGGGACACTGCTCGGACTGGATGCGTCCCACGCGATGACTGGCAGTGACTTGGATGCCGTGGGCCCCGAAGCCCTGCCCGAGCACGTGATGCAGACCGACGTCTTCGCGCGCACCAGTCCCGAACACAAGCTGCGCTTGGTGCAGGCGCTACAGTCGGCTGGACAGGTTGTGGCGATGACCGGAGACGGAGTCAACGACGCGCCCGCGCTGAAGCGAGCGGACGTCGGCGTTGCCATGGGGCAGAAGGGAACCGATGCCGCACGCGAATCAGCCGAGATGGTCCTGGCGGACGATAATTTCGCCTCCATTGCGCACGCTGTCGAGGAGGGCCGCACGGTATACGACAACCTGCGCAAGGCGATTACGTTTATCCTGCCAACCAACGGCGGGGAGGCGATGGTAATCGTTTGCGCGATTGCGTTCGGTACCCTGCTGCCCATCACTCCCGTGCAGATTCTTTGGATCAACATGATTACCGCGGTCACTCTGGCACTCGCCCTGGCCTTCGAACGCCCCGAGTCCGATGTCATGCGCCGCCCGCCGCGATCCCCTGGAGCACCGCTATTATCGGGGTTTATCGTTTGGCGCATCGTCTTCGTGTCGCTGATCCTGGTCACGGGGACCTTCGGGCTGTTCGCCTGGGAGCGTGCCAACGGCAGCGATTTGGAAGTGGCGCGGACCGTTGCCGTCAACACTCTGGTGGTTTTCGAGGCGTTCTATCTGCTCAGCTGCCGTTCTCTGCGCGGCTGGGCCTTCGAGTCCGGCAGCTTGGCCGGTTCCGGACCGGCTGTGCTGGCCATAGGCCTCGTGCTGGCATTTCAACTTCTCTTCACCTACACCTCGCCTTTTCAACTCATGTTTGGCACCCGACCTCTCGACGGTGACGCATGGGCACGCATCGTGCTCGTCGCCGTGAGCGTGTTGCTGCTCGTGGAGGTGGAGAAGGGGGTGCTGCGGCACGTCAACCGGCGCACTCGAATGGCGATGGGGCCACGGGACACGCAATCTGAACGACCGTGATGGTGCAATGGCACACTCACTGTGCAACCGAATTCCGGGATTCACCGAGTCGACAGGCTCCTCGGCCAGCTTCCGGGAGGACGCCCGCAGCGAGAACGTTCGTTGGCTCGCCACCTGATCGCTTGCTCGCCCAAACGAAACGGCGCGCGAACCTGATTTTCCTTGTACGATTTTCGCACGGTGTACGCTCTTCAGCCGCCGGTGGTGGCGTTTGAGCAGCATGCAGTGGACAGTCCGAATTACGGGACCTCAGCATGCTTGTCAGCGTTCGAAACCGAGAGATCTCTAGGTAAGCTCTGAATTGATCGGAGTTTCCCTTGGAACTATGAGGCAAGTATCGATGGGATCGATCTCCAAGTCTCTGGTGGTGGTGACTGAGGACCAGGATGCCCGTCCGGCACTCTCTCGTGCAATCAAGCTCGCCGTCGAAAACGATGCGGAACTCACGCTGCTCCTGGTCACGGAGCGTATGCCGGCCGACCCGAAGGCGTTGCTCCCCCCAGCCGTGCTCGCTGAGATGGAGGCTGCGTTGCAACGACAGCGAGAAGCCGATCTGGAAGCGCTCGCCCGTGTTGCTTGCGAGTCGGGCGTCTCGGCACGCATCGCGCACCGCGAAGGGACGCCGTTCCTAGCAGTCATCCGGGAAGTACTCCGCGAAAATTACGATCTCGTGCTCAAGACCGCGGGAGGCACTGGAGAGGGCGAGCGTGCATTCGGTGGAACGGACAAGCATCTCCTACGCAAATGTCCGTGCCCAATCTGGCTGATCAGGCCGGACGCGCCCGAGTGCCATCGACGAGTCCTTGCCGCCGTCGATCCGGATGGGACCAATCTGGAACAGAAGCGGCTCAGTGCTGAAGTCCTGCGGGCAGCGATCGAAGTGGCACGGATGGACGGAGCGACACTCGACGTTTTGCATGCGTGGTACCTGTTCGGCGAGAGCATCTTGAGGGGAACCCGCACGACGGTTTCCGATCCCGAGGTGGATCAGTTCGTCGGCGGCGCATTGAATAGACACGGGCAATATCTGGACGAGCTCGTCGACGGCACGCCAGATTCGGGTGTCGACCTGAAACGCCACCTCGTCCGGGGAAGGCCGGGAGATGTGATCTCCTCCTGGATCCGATCGAATGACGTGGATCTCCTCGTCATGGGTACCGTAGGTCGCACGGGTATACCTGGACTGTTGATCGGAAACACTGCCGAGCGCGTGATCGATGAGGTCCACTGCTCCATTTTGGCCCTCAAACCACGCGGCTTCGTTTCGCCCGTAACGCCCGAGGTTTGAACACAGATTCCCGGACGGCCAAACCACGCAATCCGTTCCAATGCCCATATTCAGCAGTGTCTTCTATGAGATCGCCGTGGTGCTCGCCGTGGCAGCCGCGGTCGGGGGAATCGGGTTGCTACTCCGGCAGCCCCTCATCGTGTCGTTCATCGCAACCGGCGTATTGGTGGGCCCAGCGGGGATGGGATGGGTAACGGCCGCGGACCAACTCGATTTACTTGCCAAGCTAGGTATCGCACTGCTCTTATTCGTCGTTGGGCTCAGGCTCGACCTTCATCTCATTCGAACCCTGGGGCCAGTAGCACTTGCAACCGGGCTCGGACAGGTCCTTTTTACGTCCGTGATCGGATACGTTCTTGCCCTCGCTCTGGGAATGACGCCGCTTACCGCGATCTATGTCTCGGTGGCGCTCACCTTTTCCAGCACGATCATCATCGTCAAGCTTTTGTCGGACAAGCGCGAAATCGATGCGCTGCACGGCCGTATCGCGCTTGGGTTCTTGATCGTGCAGGACTTGATCGTCGTCATCGTCATGATTGCCCTGACCGCATTCGGGGTCGGGGCGCAGGAGAAGTCGGTCGGGTTGACTGGCCTCGTTGTTTTGGCGAAAGGCGGCGCAATGATCGCCGTTATTGCTTTGCTTATGCGTTACGTTTTGCCGAGTCTGGTTCGCAACTTGGCGAAGTCCCGCGAGCTGCTGGTGTTGTCGTCCATCGCGTGGGCGGTGGCGCTGGCGGCCGCGGGAGACGCGCTAGGATTTAGCAAGGAGGTTGGGGCCTTCGCTGCAGGAGTATCCCTTGCCTCAACGGGTTACCGTGAGGCGATCGGGGCACGACTCACCACACTCCGTGACTTCCTCCTGCTGTTCTTCTTCATTGATTTGGGCGCGCAGCTAAAGCTCGAACTGCTGGGTGATCAGCTATGGCCCGCTGCAGCACTTTCGCTTTTCGTGCTCGTCGGTAATCCACTGATCGTCATGATTATCATGGGAATAATGGGCTACCGGAAGCGAACGGGATTTTTGGCCGGCCTGACCGTTGCGCAGATCAGCGAATTTTCGCTTCTTTTTGGAGCGCTCGGCGTGAGCCTCGGGCACATCACTTCGGGAACGCTTGGCCTCATCACGCTCGTTGGGCTGGTCACAATCGGTCTGTCGACTTACATGATTCTCTACTCCCACCAGATATATGCGCGCCTCGCACCGTGGCTCAACGTGGTCGAGCGCCGCCGGGCGGGGCGTGAAGAGGATTTACTCGACACGGCCGTTGCGAGCGGTGCATCGCCGGACGTCATCGTTGTCGGATTGGGTCGGTTTGGCTCGATTCTGGCGACAGACCTCAAGGCGCTTGGCGTCAACGTAGTTGGCGTCGATTTCGATCCATTCGTCATTCAGGCGTTTCACGCGCAAGGCGTCCCGGCCATCTACGGTGACGCGGAAGATCCCGAACTCGCGACAATGCTGCCCCTTGGCAATGCCAAGCTCGTCATCAGCACTGTACCGGCCACAGACGTCAATGTTCTCTTGCTGCAGGGCCTCGAAGTCCACAATTACGCTGGGCAAATCGCATTGACGACTTACGGATCCGCCCCCTCCGCGCGAGTGTCGAGCTTTCGCATCGATCTCGTGCTCGATCCGTTTCGTGACGCCGGACGTGCCGCGATGGAAAAGATCATGGAGATGTTGTCGCCCAAATAATTGAGCTTGTCGGATCCCCTTACCCGAAGTCTGGCATAAGCATCTGTTTTAAATAATTTTTGTCCCGACGCCGCCCGCCCAGTGAGATTTCTTCGTTAGCGGCGCTAGGTGCAACCCGGTGGCGTCTAGCCCGAACGTCAGCAAATCCGCGGAAGCTGCTCGCCGCTGGGCATGTCCAGCGGCCGCTCGACCCCGAGTGCACCCCGGACGATGACCTGCCCGGTCCCGCGTCCGAGAACCTCGCCGATATGAGCAACCGCTTCAGAACCGGCGTGCGCACCCATGATCGCCAGCGCACGCGATGCATCACCCTTGCTGACAATGGCGATAAAGCGCCCCTCGTTGGCAACAAACAAGGGGTCGAGCCCAAGAATTTCGCAGGCCCCGCGCACGGCCTCGCTCACGGGAACATGTGATTCCCGCAGTGTCATGCCCACATTCGCCGTCTCCGCCAGTTCCACCAGTGCGCCGCCCAGTCCGCCCCGCGTCAGGTCCCGCAGGCAGTGAACCTCGATACCCGCATCCATGAGCGCGAAAACGGCGCTCGTCAGTGGCGCCAGGTCGCTCACCAGGGTGGTGTCGAATTCAATACCCTCCCGTGCTGCCATGACTGCGATTCCGTGTCGGCCGACGTCGCCGCTCAGCAAGATGACGTCTCCCGGTTCTACGGAGCCGGGGGAGACCTTACGTTCGTGGTCGACGACGCCGATGCCGCTCGTGTTGATGAAGAGACCGTCACAGTTGCCCTGATCGACGACTTTGGTGTCGCCGGTCACAAGCTCGACTGCGCACTCTCTGGCCGCTTCCGCCATGGCAAGGACGACTCGCTCGAGCGTCGCCATCTCCAGGCCTTCCTCGAGAATCAAACCCACGCTCAAGAACCGCGGCCGGGCACCGCACATGGCGAGATCGTTCACGGTCCCGTACACGGCAAGCCGTCCTATGTCGCCGCCCGGGAAGAACAGCGGATTCACGACGTAAGAATCGGTGGTGAAAGCAACGCGGCCCTGGGGCACGTCCAGTACGGCGCCATCGTGGCCGACGCGCAATGCCGGATTATCGAAGGCGGGAATCAGCAAGCGTTGAACGAGGGAATGCATGAGGCGCCCGCCGCCGCCATGGGCAAGTAGTATTCTCGAGTAGCGGTCGTTCGGAACAGGACAGACGAGGCCGGCCTGTTCCTCGTCCCGTTCGCTCACGCCGGTGCCTCCGCCGAGGCTGCGATCCTACGATACCGGTAATAGGCGCTGCACGCCCCCTCGGTCGAGACCATCGTCGCGCCCAGCGGATGCTCCGGGGTGCACGCTGCGCCGAAGGCTGCGCAGTCCGTCGGCTTGCACTTGCCCCGGAGGACATCTCCGCTGATGCATTGCGACGAGCGCTCCAAGTCCGTCTCTCGGTCGACCACTCCGAATCGACGTTCGGCGTCGAAGTGCTCGTACTGCTCTGCGAGCCCCAGCCCGCTATGCGCGATTTTCCCGAGGCCGCGCCAACGGCGATCCACGTGGTGAAAGACGTTCCTCAAAAGTGACCGTGCTGTCGGGTTACCTTCGGCCTTTACGCAGCGAGTGTATTGATTCTCAACCTCCGCCCGACCCGTCTCGAGCTGACGCAGGCACATGAGGATGCCCTGGAGCAAGTCGACAGGCTCGAATCCGGTGACCACGATGGGCACACCGTATTCGGCC